>CACXFF010000374.1 GCA_902766805.1 uncultured Coriobacteriaceae bacterium
ACAGCTACAAGCTGCGCGGCATCGTCAACGGCATCGACGTGGACATCTGGAACCCTGCCACCGACGAGCTGCTCGAGGAGCCCTACAGCGTGGCCAACGCCATCGAGAAGAAAAAGGCCAACAAGCTGGCGTTGCAGAAGGAGCTCGGGCTTGAGCAGGATGAGGGCAAGTTCGTGATTGGCCTCATCTCCCGCCTCACCAACCAGAAGGGCCTCGACCTCGTGAGCGCCGTGGCCCCCGGCCTCATCGACGGCTTCACCCAGATCGTGATCCTGGGCACGGGTGACACCGAGTACGAGAACGCCTTCCGCCAGCTGGAGAACAACAACAAGGGCACCGTGTGCTCCTACATCGCCTACGACGAGGCACTCTCGCACAAGATCTACGCCAGCTGCGACGTGCTGCTGGTGCCGTCCAAGTTCGAGCCCTGCGGCCTCACGCAGCTCATCGCCATGCGCTACGGCACCATCCCCGTGGTACGCGAGACCGGCGGCCTCAAGGACACCGTGCAGCCGTACAACCAGTTCGACAACGACGGCAACGGCTTCACCTTTGACCGCTATGAGTCTGGCCTGCTCTGGGACGCCGTCAACCGTGCCAAGACGCTCTACTTCGAGAACCGTTGGTGCTGGGACCAGATGGTCCAGCGCGACATGGAGAAGGATGTCTCTTGGCAGAAGTCGGCCGAGCAATACCGCTGGCTCTACCTGGAGCTCACGCAGTAGAGTCTGCAGACAGCCAAGATTGGGGGTCGTCTCTTCGGGGGCGGCCCCCTTGTTTGTGGCCCTTTGGCATGAGCTCGTGAAACCCGAACTGGCCACTGAGTTGGAACGAAGACGGGCGGCGTGAGCCACGGGACATGTCCTCGGCGCCGGACGGCTGGGGGCGTCGCGTTCTGCGCGTGCTGACGCACGCTTGACGCCGCGGGCCTCTTTGGATTGGCAGAGCCAATGCCAAAGAGGGAATCGTCTGCGCCTGCGGGATATGCCCCTACGGCTCCCGCCGCCCTCCGAACCTGTTATACCGCCATCGGATGCCAAGGAACCAGAACGGCGCACGTGGAACCCATGCTCCCAGTTGGGGCCACTCCAGTGACCACTTCTCTCCTGTTGGTCCCCAAATCCGGGCGTTTACGACAGTTGGGGCCACTGTAGTGACCCGAACTCTCTCGAACCTGCCTCCGGGGGTACGTTTGGGTGAGTTGAGGACACTGTAGTGGCCACTTCTATATCCACCCAGTCCCATCTGCGGAGAGACAGCATCTCAGCGCGACCAAGCGTCTTTCATCAGCTGCGGAGGGTGGCGGGAGCCGTAGGGGCATATCCCGCAGGCGCGCAGAGGATTTCCGCTTTGCCTTGGCCCGCCAAGGCAAAGCGGCCCGCGGCGGCAAGCGTGCGTCAGCACGCGCAGACCGCAACGCCCTCGGTCACCCCGCGCCGAGGACATGCCCCGTGGCTCACGCCGCCCGTCCCCGCCCCAACCTAAGTGGCCAGCCCGACAATGGTGAACCACCCTTGGTACCACAGAGCCGACATAAAAACGGGCCCCTCCGGAGAGGGGCCCTTGTGGCACGATGAAGCCGAAGCTGGCACTGTGCGCTTACGACTTATTCGCCGCCCTGCTCGGCAACGCCCAGCTTGGAAGCGATGAACTGCCACGGCTCGATGAGGTTCTGCTCGCCAACGTAGTTGTTGTCGAAGTGGACCCACGCCCAGTGGCCAGAGTACTCGTAGGGCGTGCCGTCGTCCTTCTTGAAGCGACCCGAGGTGTCCTGAATCGTCTCGAAGCTACAAGCCTCCGCGGTGCCACCCACAGCCTTGATGCGAGCGATCGTGGGGATCGAGCAGTTGCTCGCGACGGCGGTCGTGTCGGCCATGCAGTAGATGAAGTACAGCGGGGTCGTCGCAAGGTTGGCGATCTCGTTGTCGGCGAGGTACTTGTCCTGGATGGTCTCGGAGATGGGCACGCCGGCGACGTACTCATTCGGGTAGGCCTTGATCAGGTTGAGCACCATGTAGCCGCCGTTGGAGGCGCCGGTGAGGACGATCTTGTCCGCGCCGACCTGCTTGGCGTAATCGGCGATGAGCTCGTGCAGCGATTCGGTGTAGTAGCTCGAGCCGTCGGAGTCGAGACGGGTCTGCTTGTTGGCAGCGGTGCCGTCCTTGTCCATCCAGTAGGTCGGGCACTGCGGCACGAGGATGTTGGCGCCGCCCACAAGCGTCTGGAACTCGTCACCCGCAAGCGCGGTGACCTTGTTGGCCATCAGGGTGACCCACGGGCTGGTGTTCACGCCGCCCTGGACGGTCGGGTCGCCGTAGCCACCCTCGCCCATGCCGTGCAGCCACACGACGAGGTTCTTGCTGGCGGTCTCAGGCTTGTATTCAGCGTAGTTGTAGGTGATGCCCTGAGAGGTCTTCCAGGTCTTGGTGGCGTCGAACTTCGCCTCATCAACGGTATCGTCGAACCACGTGGCCTTCTTGTTGACGGCAAGAGCGCGCACCTTCTTGCCCCCGACCGTGAGTGCCGCGTCGTCAGCGACTGCCACGTCGAGCTCATAGGTCTCGCACGGCTCGTTGTACAGCGTGCCCATGTTCCAGACCAGCGGAGAGCCGGTGATGGGGCTGATCTCAAGCTCGACCAGGTAGGTGTAGCCACCGTCGTCGGCAGGGGTGACCTTGGTGACCTTGCGCTCCGTGTACATCAGGCCGCCGCCCGCGTAGTCCGGCGCGTTCTTGACCTCGGTGATCTTGAGGTCGCCCGCCTCGAGCTTGTCGAGCTTCTTGTCGAACTTGATCTCCATCTTGTCGACGCCCGCGCCCCAGTCGTCACCGGTGATGTGGGACTTGTAGGTGCCATTCACGACGACCTGGTCGGAGACGTGGCTGGCAATGAAGTCCCAAGCCGTGAGGTTGTCCTGGTCACAGCTCGTCTCGTCGTTGTCGAAGTAAATCCAGGACCAGTGACCGTTGTACTGGTACGGATTGCCCTCTTCGTCGTCGAAGCGGTGCGAGAGGTCGATCACGTGATCGCTCGTGGAGGTGTGGATCTCGGTGGCACCGGCCTCCTTCAGGCGTTCGACGGTCGGGATCTCGTGCTTGGTCGGATCGACCGTATCGTC
>CACXFF010000375.1 GCA_902766805.1 uncultured Coriobacteriaceae bacterium
GAGCTGGGCCCGCTGCCTGTCCGTCACGCTGAAGTCCGCCTTGTCGCTGTGGTTCTTCTGGAACTCGGAGCAGAGCCGCTGCGCATAGGACGCCATGTCCTCTGCGTCCGACTGGGCACGCGCGGCCTTCTGAGACTTGATCACGAGCGGTGGCCACCCCGCCGCGCCCAGACCGAGGTCCCTGAGCCGCGCGGCGTCGGCGCTGTCCGCCCATGGGTCGGCCACGATGGGCGGCCTGTCCGCCCATGGGTCGGCCACGATGGGCGGCCTGTCAGCCGACGGTCCCGTTCCCGCTCCCAGGTCGATGACGCGGCCGCCGCTCATCTTCTGCGGCGCGCGCTCGCGATCGCGCGGGTGAGCGCTCGGATCCGGCACAGGCTTCTGCCCCTGCGCGGGACGGATGCCAAAGTCGATGCGCCCCGCCTTTTGGCCCGCCGTGCCCTTGCCGTGCGCCGGCGCGTCCTTCGCGCGGGCCCTGGCCGGTTCGGCGTCGCGCACCCTGTGAGGACGCTGCGCATCTGCGCCGGCCTTGCCAAAGGCGGCCATCGCGTCGATCGTGCCGCTGTCCGTCAGCGGGAGCTGGGGCTGAGGCGCGGGCGCCTCCTGCTGGGCGCCCGCCATGGCCGGCGCCGCCTCCACGTCACGCTGGGGCGTCTCGTCCTCGCTGTCCCGTCCGGCAGCGGGCGGCTCGGGCTGGGTCTTGGCCGGGGCGGCGGGCGTCGGCGCCGCCTGGCCAGCCGCTTCGACCGACGCGCTCGTGATCTGCGCACGGGGCACGGCGGGGGCGTTGGACGGTTCGGAGCGCCGCACGAGCTCGCGCAGCTGGGCGCGCAGGCGTCGGGCGCTGGGGCGCTCGTCCGCTTCGAAGGCGCAGGCCGCGGCCACCACCGCGAAGGTCTCGTCGTCAAGCCCGGGGATGGGCGGCACGGCTTCGCCCTTCAGGCGGCGCGAGATGGCCGCCACCCGGTCCGCATAGCTGAAGGGCTGCGGGGCGGGCGGCAGGAACGGCGAGCGGCCGCCGTTGAGCAGCCGGTAGAGCATGATGCCCAACGAGTAGACGTCCACCTTGGGCCCGGAGGGTTCGCCACGCACGAGCTCGGGCGCCATGAAGTCGGGCGTGCCCTTCTGCGAGAGCATCGTGCGCGTGCTCTCGAAGGCGCGCGAGATGCCGAAGTCCCCCAGCTTGTAGGTGCCCACCGCGTCGACGAAGACGTTGTCGGGCTTCACGTCGCGGTGCACGATGCCGCGCTCGTGACAGAAGGCCAGCGCGTCGGCGACCTGCGCCACGCAGCGCAGCGCGTCGGCACGCTGCAGCCCGCCTGAGGCCATGAGCGACGAGAGCGGGCGGAGCAGCTCCATGCGCAGCAGGATGTCGGCGCCAAAGCCGTCCTCGTGCGGCAGCACGTCATGGTCCTGGTAGGCCACGACGTGCGGGTGGCTCAGGGCCGAGAGCAGCGCGACCTCGGCGCAGAAGTCGTCCACTTCCTTGCCAAGGTAGGCGGCGATGGAGTCGTCGTCCACGCCTTCGGCGCGCAGCATCACGACGGCCGCGGGCGACGGCGGGATGGAGACGACCTTGAGGGCGGAACGGGCGCTGATGCCATGGATGGGCTTCTCCACCTCGAACACCTTGCCGAAGCCGCCCTCGCCCAGCGCCTGCACGATGCGCCAACCGTTGAGGACCTCGTTGCCCGCAGCGTACTCCGCCATCGCCCTCCCCTTCCAACCACGACTTTGTCCAGTATAGCCGTAGCGCGCCTTGGCCCCTGCAACGCGCACTTCATTTGGGACAAACGTCGGGCGCGGCTCTGGCCGCATGGCCTAGACTGGAAGCCAAGGCAACGAGGAGGGATGGGCATGGCGCTAGGCATCTATGTGGACCGGAGCGGCGAGGTCTTGGTCAGCGGGGGCTCGGGACCAGACGACGCGGTGTGCGTGGACGTGGGCAGGCTCCCCGTCGACGCGTCCGGGCAGCCCGAGGCCGAGAGCCTCGTGGGCCTGTTGCGGGACCACGGCTTCACGGACTCCCTCCGCGGCAGCTGCGTGGCGAGCCCCCTGGTGGACTACCCGACCTCAGCGCGTCTGCGCGCGGTGAGCGGCGCGCGTTGGGTGAGCAGCAGCGTGGCCTTGGGCCTGGACTATGCCGCGCGCGAGTTCGCGCAGCTGGACCAGGACATCACCTTCTTCGCCCTGCACCATGAGGGAGACCTGTACACGCTGGCCACCCTGATCTGGGGAGACGGCGTCATGGAGGTCGTGGCCAACGAGACGGTCGTCGCGGAGGCCTACGAGCGTGCCACGGACTGCTGCGCTCGCCTGCTGGAGTCGGCCCTGCCCTACCTGCAAGAGGGAAACGCATACCCGCTCATCTATGCGAGCGAACGGACGGATTTCTTCGAGCTGCTCGAGCGGGCCTGCGGCCGTGTGCGCGAGGCCTATGCGAGGCGCACGCACTCGACCCTGAAGGCTTCCCTGCACATATGCCCCCAGGCCCTCGAGCGCATCGCCTGCGGCGCCCTCATCGAGTCGCTGATCCTCTGCGGTGAGGCCGACGATTGGCTGCTCGTGGACAGCCAGAGCGTGAGCGTGTCCCTGGCCTGGGGCTCCCATCGCCTCGATCTCATGAGCGCCGGCGTCGCGATACCCGCCGACGCGACCCTGCGCATAGCGCCGCAGCCTGGCGAGCGCCTCTGCCTGGAGCTCAGCACGTTCGCGGAGCGCGGCCTGAAGCTGCGCTACCCCATACCGCACAACGCCGTGCGCCTGGACGAGCTCGCCCGCGCGGGACAGGCCTTGGACGTCACGCTGACCGTGGGCGTGGACGGTGACGGCTACGTCGAGCTCGCGGGGCCCGACTGGAAGGAGCGCTTCGCGCTCAGCCAGCTGGCCTTGGCGGGCCTGCAGGAAGCTGCCACGCCCGAGCGGGAGGCTCCTCCTGAGCCGCCTGCGGGGCTCATGGAGCTCATCGCGTCGCTGGACGACGTGGACCTGGGCCTGCGCGCGCTCGACGTCGACGCGCTCGCGAGCCCGGCGGGAGAGGGCCTGCGCGCCCTGCAGGCGCGGCTCGAGCAGGCCATCGCCAAGCTCGGGGCTGAGCACTACCCGGCCCTCGGCATGACCTTCGACCCGCACCTGCACCAGGCCTTCTCGGCCGTGGAGATGGATGGCGCGGGCCGCGACCAAATCGTGGACGAGCTGCGGCGCGGCTATCGCTACGAGGGGCGCATCATCCGCTACAGCCTCGTGCAGGTGGCCAACCCGCGCCGCTAGCCGGACAAGCCCCGCTGGCTTGTGACCAAAAAGTCGTGGTCTTTTTGGTCACAAGCTAGATGAGCAGGAGGTGCTCGCCGTTCTGGATTCCGTAGTGCGCGGCGCTCGAGGCCTCCTGGAGCAGCTCGCCGCGGTCGCTCGAGCACAGGAACTCGTTGCCCGAGGCACGGTAGCGCCCTTCCGTGAGCTCCTCCACCGCCTGCGCCAAGCAGGCGGACAGCTCCCGTATGGAGAGCTGCGGCGGGATCATCACCTCGAAGCTCTCGCCAATCGCGGGCACCTCCAGCGCCACCAAGGTCTTCTGCATGCGTCACTCCCCTCCCGTCCGCGGACGGCCCGCAGCTCGGCGTCCGATCACGAGCGGCTCCGGACCTGCGAGGCGGCGTCGTCGAGCAGCCGGTCCACGTCGCGCAGGGTCGTGCCCAGC
>CACXFF010000376.1 GCA_902766805.1 uncultured Coriobacteriaceae bacterium
GCGCTCCTGGCCCAGCTCGTCGAGGAGGCGCCCGTTCCCATTGACGGCGTCGCCGTGAGCCTGCCGGGTACGGTCAATGCCGAGACGGGTCTCATCGTGCAGGGCGGCGCGCTGCAGTACGCAAACGGCCGCAATATGGTAGATGAGCTGCGGGAGCGGCTCGGCCTGCCCGCAACCATCCAAAACGACGCTCGCTGCGCAGCGCTTGCCGAGCTCGAGCTCGGTGCGCTCAAGGGCTGCAGCGACGCTGTGATGGTTGTCATTGGCACGGGTGTGGGCGGCGCCATCGTTGCGGGGGGCAAACTGCTTGCCGGGGGCACAGGCGCGGCGGGGGAGCTCTCCATGCTCGCCGTCCGTTCGCTGCGCGCCGAGGGCTTGGGCGCCTTGCTTGGCAACCGCGCTGGCATGCGTGGATTGCTCGCCGGAGCGGCGCGGGGCCTTGGCCGTGAGGCGATTTCGGGCGAAGAGCTCATGGCGCTTGTGGAGGCGGGTGACGCAGACGCTCAGCGTGCGCTTGACGACGGCCTCTCCGACCTTGCGGACGCTCTGCTCTCGCTCAACTTCCTGCTCGATCCGCAGCGCTTCGTCATCGGCGGCGGCATTTCGGCCAACGCGACCTACATGGCCCGTCTCACGCAGGCATACGAGGGATCTTTTGCCTGCCTGCCGTTCCCCGCCCCGCATGCGCAGATCGTGCCTGCGCTCTTCCGCAACGATGCGAACCTGATAGGCGCTGCGGTCCACTACCAGACGCTCGTTGGATGCTGATGCCGCCAGCGGTTCGCCGCTACGAGAAAAGGGGGCGGCTAAGCCATCCCCTGTCACCCTGCCACAAGAACGAAGAGAGACGTTGCGCCAGGTTGCGCAGAGAAGGAGGAAAACGCCATGTCAGAGCTTACCGATGATATCCGCAGGGTCTTCAAGGAAGGTGACGACATACGAGACGCGGGGCTGACCACTCCCGCGGGCGTCGTTCGCCACGACGATATACCCTATGGTCCCGACGCCGCATGGCAGGTCATGGACCTCTACCTGCCCGAAAGCGCCCAGGCGCCGCTGCCCGTGATCGTGTCGGTCCACGGTGGCGCATGGGTCTATGGCGACAAGGAACGCTACCAGTGGTATTGCATGGACCTCGCGCTGCGTGGCTTCGCCGTGCTCAACTTCACCTACCGCCTTGCGCCAGATTTCAAGTTCCCGGCAAGTCTTGAGGATGCCTGCCTGGTCTTTTCTTGGGTCCTCGACCATGCAGAGGAGTACGGACTGGACGCTAGCAAGGTGTTTGCGGTGGGCGACTCGGCTGGCGCGCATCTGTTGGGCCTCTTCAGCAACCTCTGTACCAATGCTGACTACGCGGCGAAGCTGCCCGTGAAGGCTCCTGTGGGTTTCGCCCCTGCAGCTGTCGCGCTCAACTGCGGCCAGTACCACACCGAGCTCGACGATCCGGAGGAACTGACGGCCAAGCTCATGGCCGAGTACCTGCCCGAGCAAGGCACCGATCGGGAGCTCGACCTGATAGAGGTGGTCGGATACGTCTCGCCCGCCTTCCCGCCGGCGTACGTCATGACCTGCGAGGCTGACTTCCTGCACGATCAGGCTGCCCCGCTCGCGCAGGCGCTGCGCGACGCTGAGGTCACGCACGAGCTGCACGTATATTGTGGTGTGGGCGAGAAGCTTGGTCACGTGTTCCACCTCAACATGAAGAGCGAGGACGCTCGCCGCTGCAACGACGACGAGTGTGCGTTCTTCAAGAGGTTCCTGTAGCGCTAGATGGCACGTGTTGGCTGATTCGATTTGGCTGTTGAGAGAGCAACGGTGGCCGTATGAGGCCACAGAGAAAGGAGAACGACATGGGTTTTGGCAGTGACTTCCTCTGGGGCGGTGCCACCGCCGCCAACCAGTATGAGGGAGGAGTCTTCGAGGGTGGCGCGGGTCTGTCCACGGCCGACGTCATGACCAACGGCGCCCACAAGGTGCCGCGCCAGGTCACCTTCCGCATGCCGGACGGTAGTTGGGACAAGCTTCCCCTGTGCTTTGGCAGCCCCGTCAAGCATCTGCCCGAGGGCGCCGTGGCCTGCACCGTTGACGACCCGGACATCTACTATCCCACACACATCGCAAGCGACTTCTACCACCACTACAAGGAGGACATCCGCCTCTGCGCCGAGGAGGGCTTCAAGTGCCTGCGCCTCTCCATCAAGTGGAGCCGCATCTTCCCCAAC
>CACXFF010000377.1 GCA_902766805.1 uncultured Coriobacteriaceae bacterium
CAACATCGGCTACAAGCTGGTCCAGCGCTTCGCCAAGGCCGAGGCCTATGGCCCCGTCCTGCAGGGCATCGCCAAGCCGGTCAACGACCTGTCGCGCGGCTGCTCGGCCGACGACATCGTGGGCGTCGTGGCCATCACCGCCGTCCAGGCGCAGATGGCCTAGCGCCTCGCCCAGCTGGCACATTTCTCTCTAAGCCAAATCTGCCACCCCCAAGTACAGGTTGAGGGTGGCAGTTTTTTCTTAGACAGAAATGTGCCAAAAGGGCTAGAGGAACAGGTCTTCGAGCACCTGCAGGACGCCGTCTTGGTCATAGGGCGGGGCAATGAGGTCGGCGCGGGGCTTGAGGTCTTCGGGAGCGTTGGCCATGAACACGCCCAGTCCCGCCCACTCGACCATCTCCAGGTCGTTGTAGGAGTTGCCAAAGCACGCGCACTGCCCGGGCTCGACGCCCCAGCGCTCCGCGAGACGCGCCACGCCCGTGGCCTTCGTCGTGCCCGGCAGCAGGACGTCGAAATACCCCTCGCCACTCGGCACCGGCACGCCGTCCGTGCCGAGGCGCTCTGCCAGGCGCGTCATAATCGCATCGCAGTCGCTCTCGGGCACCACGGTGGACGCCATCACGATGCGGTCGTCCACTGCCGTAAGGTCATCCACGCGCTCCATGACCGGGAAGTAGGTCGCCAGGTCGTCACAGAAGTCCTGAGCGGCCCGCGTGGAAGCATAGGCCGCCTTGACCCCGTCCAAGAGCACCGGAGCGCCCACCGCGTCCATCTCGCGCACGATGGTGGCGACAGCACCCGGCTCGAACGAGCCGGCCCACAACTCCTCGTCGCCGTCGGCCACGTAGGCGCCGTTCTCGGCCACGATGCCAATCTGATGGGCATAACGCGGGCCGAAGAGCTGGCGCACCTGGTGGTGCTGGTTGCCCGTCGCCACCACGAAGCGCACGCCCAGCTCGCCCATGCGCTCCCACACGCGCGCGAATCGCTGCTGGTCAAAGCTGTTGTCCGGGCGCATGAAGGTCCCGTCCTCGTCGACGGCGACCAAGCGGATCTCGGGCTGGGACATGTTGGCTCCTCGTGACTCGTATCGGCACCGCGTGCCGGGCCTTGGGTTTCGGGCCCATCATACAAAAAGGAGGGCCGCCCGTAGACGGCCCTCCTGCCCAACGAATCTGGACTTACTCGTGACGGCTGCGCGTGATCGGACGCGGGCCGGCGGCGCGCACCTCGTCGGACATGCCGGGGTGACGCTGCTGTGCGTTGTCCACGAACATCTTGGCCAGACGCTCGGCCGCATCGTCATAGGCCTTGGGGTCATCCCAGGTGTGACGCGGGTTCATGACGCCGGCGGGCACGCCGGGGCAGCTCTGCGGGATGTCGAGGTTGAGGCGCTCGTCGTGGACGAACTCGGCCTCTTCGATCGCTCCGCTCATGGCGGCGCTGACCATCTTGCGCGTATAGCGGATCTTCATGCGCGAGCCGACGCCGTAGGGGCCGCCGGTCCAGCCGGTGTTGATGAGGTAGACGCGGGTGCCCTCGCGGTTGATGCGCTCGCCGAGCATCTTGGCATAGACCATGGGGTCGAGCGGCATGAACGGCTCGCCAAAGAGGCTCGAGAAGGTGGGCTGCGGCTCCTTGATGCCCTCCTCGGTGCCGGCGACCTTGGAGGTGAAGCCGGTGATGAAGTGATACATGGCGCCGTTCACGTCCAGGCGCGAGATCGGGGGCAGCACGCCAAAGGCATCGGCGGTCAGGAAGATGACCACGTCGGGAACCTTGGAGCCCATGCCGTCCTCCACCGCATTGGGGATGAAGGTCACGGGGTAGCCCACGCGGGTGTTCTCGGTGAGGGTGGCGTCCGCATAGTCGGGCTCACGCGTGGAGCGGTCGATGATGACGTTCTCCACGACCGAGCCGAAGCGGATCGCGTTGTAGATCTGCGGCTCGGACTCGGGGTCGAGGTTGATGCATTTGGCGTAGCAGCCGCCCTCGATGTTGAAACCGCTGTCCTCGGACCAGCCGTGCTCGTCGTCGCCGATGAGCAGACGGCCCTCGGCGGCGGACAGCGTGGTCTTGCCGGTGCCGGAGAGGCCAAAGAAGACCGTGGTGCCGCGGGTCTTGGGGTTCATGTTGCAGGAGCAGTGCATGGGCAGGACGTTGTCCTCGATGGGCAGCAGGTAGTTCATGACCGAGAAGACGGCCTTCTTGATCTCGCCCGAATAGCCCGTGCCGCACACGATGATCGTCTTTTCGCGGAAGTTGAGCAGGACGCAGGCCTCGGACTTGGTGCCGTGGTAGGCGGGCACGCAGCGGAAGCCGGGCGCGGCGAGCACCATCCAGTCGGGACGGTAGACGCGCAGCTCTTCCTCGGTGGGACGGATGAGCAGCTGCTGGGTGAACAGCGCCTGACTCGCGCGCTCGCAGACGATCTCGAAGCTGCGGGCGTGGCGGCGGTCGGCGCCGGCCATGGCCTGGGTGATGAAGAGGTCGCGATCGGCCAGGTACTGGCACACGTCACGCTTGACCTTGGCGTAGTTCTCGACAGTGAAAGGCTGGTTGACGCTACCCCAGGCGATGCGGTCATGCACCTCGGGGGTGTCCACGATGAAGCGGTCCTTGGGGCTACGACCCGAGCGGGCGCCCGTCATGCACACCAGGGCGCCCGTGCTGGAGAGCTTGCCCTCGTGGCGATCGACAGCTTCCTCGACCAGAGCCGCCGGAGCCAAATCCACAAAGAGTGAGTTGTTGTCCCAGGGATTGATGCCGACGCGCAGCAGATCGTCTTTGACCATGCGGTCCTCCTGTTCTCGCACTGTCTTCAAGACGCCTTCCGCCGAGACAATGCTTCCTTTCGCGCCCATAATCCAGACGGGCGCCGATTCGCACTTGTCTATTGTGACGGTTTCTGCAAAATCTTGCTGCGCTCTTTGCGTTTTCGAAACTTTTTCCAGAAAAGTTCACGTTGGAACTCAGGGGACGAGCTTGACGGCCTGTGCCCCCAGCAGCTCGGGAACGTCCGGCTCGTGGGTCGCCACGATGAGCGTGCGCCCTTCCAAGTGCTCGTTGACGCAGCACACGGCCGCCAGGCGCGCGTCGGCATCCAGGGAGACGAACGGCTCGTCGAGCAGCAGCAGGGCCGAGGGGCGGGCCAGGGCGCGGGCCAAGGCCACGCGACGCCGCTGCCCTCCCGACAGCTCGCGCACCGGACGGTCCCAGGCCTCGGGCTCGAGCAGCTCCGCCAACAGGGACTCGGTCCAGGCCACGCCGCGGAAGTGGCGCGCCACCAGGCCGACATTGGCCCGAGCGCTCAGCCACTCCACCAGCAGGGGGTCCTGGAAGCACGCCGAGACGGGTGGCGAGCGCACGACCTCGCCCACGTCGGGCTCGAGCAGGCCCGCAAGCAGCAACAGCGCGGTCGTCTTGCCCGCGCCGGACTCATCGGTGAGGCAGGTCTTGGACCCGCAGGGGAAGAAGTGGGTCAGGCCCTCGATCACCGGCACGTCGTCATAGGAGAAGCCCACGCTGCCAAAGCCCGCGACCCCTGGCTCGTAGACCTGTTCCTCGGGATCTGCCCACGTCACGGGTGCGGCCCAGCGACAGCACCAGCGCGCGCTCGCGTCCAACAGCGCCACAAAGAGCCGCTCGCAGACGGCAGAGGCGACCATGACCACGATGGTCCAGGCGAAGAGGTCGGCCGACTCGAAGAGCAGCTTGGCCTGGTAGATGCGCTCACCCACCGACCCCAAGGGCATCCCGATCAGCTCGGCGGCAATCCCCGCCTTCCAGCTCATGCCCACGACGCTCTGCACGTTGGCCTGCAGGTAGGAGAGCGCATGCGGCCAGACGTAGGCGAGCACGGCATGGGACGTGGGCACGCCCAGCACGCGCAGGGCGCCCAGGATGCGCAGGTCAGCCTCGCGCCATGCGGTCAGGGCGGAGAAGTACACCGCAGGGAACACCACGAGGAACACCACCACGGCGCCCGCCTGGCGCGAGCCCACCCACACGATGAGCAGCACCGCCACGCACACCACCGGCACGCTCTTGCACGCCAGCGCGAACGGGCGCAGCAGCTCGTCCACCCAGTCGTGACGCGCCGCGATCCATGACAGGAGCAGGGCACAGACGTACGCCGCGACGAAGCCCAGCCCCACGCGCAGTGCCGAGACGCCCAGGCTCGACCAAAAGACGGTCGTGGGAACGAGCTCGACCAGCCGACGCGCCACGGCAAGAGGACCCGCCAGAAGCAGGTCGTTGTGCACGGCAAGTGCCAGCAGCCCCCATGCGACCAGCCACAGCGCCCAGACTGCAGCCTTACGCAACCATTTGTTGCTCACAGAGCCTCCCGTTGGCCCAAAAGGGGGACGGGCGGCTGCCCGTCCCCCCATGACGATCGTACGCGGGCCTA
>CACXFF010000378.1 GCA_902766805.1 uncultured Coriobacteriaceae bacterium
GGCGCCCTCTTCGGCCGCTAGGCAGGGATGGCACGACGGCGGGACCATGGGCGCCGTCGGCAAGAGGGGCCCCACGAGTGCGGAAACACAGGAGCGGGGGGATGGCACAGCTATCCTCCCGCTCTTGTGTGCGCCCCCAACCGCTGCCATCTACCAGCCCGCAGGCATGATTGGGGCAACAACGGCACCCAAGAGCTCAACGAGATCATCGCGGCCAAGGGAAGCAGCGAGGCGGTCAACCAGGTCATCGATGACCTCGCGCACGACAAGATCGAGGTGTTCCGTGGGCCCTACACCGGCGTGGACCAAGACGACGCACGCGACCGCATCGACCTGAGCGAGGGCTACACCGAAAACGCCGAGCGGTCGGCCCCCAGCTTCCACTGGATCCTGGACGAGGTCGTCAGCGTCGTGGAGTAGCCGCGGCGCCGACGACCTGGCGCCGCGCGCGGGCGCCGCGTGCCGCAGCTGGCACACGCAGCGCCCGCGCGTCCGTTACGGCTCGATGACGTTGAAGCCGACCGCGCTGCCGCCCGAGAGCTGGTCGAGGTGGGACAGCAGCTTGTCCAGCAGTTCCACACGGCCCGTGACCTGCGCCTTGGCCTTCAGCAGATCGCCGGAGCCCGACATGAGCGAGAACAGCAGGGCCTTGGGCGCCACGACCTCAACGTCGCACGGGACGGCCGGCTTGGCCTGCGCGTGCAGCAGCGCGCCATAGCGCACCCAGACCACGTGCGACTCGTCCACGTCGCTCAGCTGGAAGTGCAGCGAGAACGACTCGTCGGCGAGGGCAGCCTTGTCGGCCAGGATGCCCATGTAGTCGAACACCATGGCCGGCGTGAGGTTGGCCATGAGGTCCGCGCCGAACGCGCTGCTCTTCAGCGCGCTGTTGCCCTGGCGCAGCTCCAGCGCGGCCGTGAGGTAGCAGTTGCGCCAGGTGCCCGACTCGGCCTGGTAGCCGAGCTGCTCGAGCGCGTCGGCGCAGAGCAGGCGCGCGTCACGGTTGTCCGGCTCGGCGAAAACGATGGTGTTCGTGAGCTCGGCCACCCACTGGTACTCCCCCGCCTCGAAGTCCGCACGGGCACGCTCGAGCGCGACGGCCGAGCCGCCCAGGTACTCCACCCACTTGCGCGCGGCCTCGGCCGGCGGCAGCTTGTCCAGATTGATGGGGTTGGCGTCGTACCAGCCCATGTACTTCTGGTACACGGCCTTGGCGTCGTGGGCGAAGGTGCCGTAGTACTGACGCGTGTACCAGTTCTTCTGCAGCATGGCCGGCAGCGTGATGAGGTGGGCTATCTCGGTGGAGGTGTAGCCCTGGTTGATGTAGGTGAGCGTCTGGTCGTTGATGAACTTGTACACCGCGGCGGTGTTGGCCAGGTAGTCGTTCACCACGTCCTTGCCCCAGTGCGGCCAGTTGTGCGACTGGAACACGACCTCGACCTCAGAGCCGTAGCGCGCCGCGGCCTCCATGATGTAGTTGGCCCAGGCGTTGCCGTCGCGCACCTCGGCGCCGCGCAGGGTGTAGAGGTTGTGCAGGGTGCCCGTGCAGTTCTCGGCCGCCCAAAGGGCCTTGAGCTGCGGGAACCAGGTGTTCATCTCGGCCGGGGCCTCGGTGCCCGGCGTCATCTGGAACTCCATGGTCACGCCGTCGATGGTGATGGTCTCGCCCGTCTCGCGCACCTCCCAGGTGGGCGTGATGAAGGACACCGTGCCGCGCGACTGACCCATGCCGATGCCGATGGACAGGCGGCCGCGCGGACCGGGGTTGAGTATCGTGCCGTACTGGAAGCAGGCACGCCTGCCCATGGCGCCGCCGGCATAGAGGTTCTCGGCCACGGCATGGCGCGTGAAGTGCTCCGGCACGATGATGGGCACCTTGCCGCTCGCGACCTGCGCGGCGATGTCCAGGCTGCGGTCGGCCACGTCGGCCTCGTCCACGAGGGCCTTGATGCCGCCGAAGTGGTCCACGTGCGGGTGCGAGATGACGACGGCGCGCACGGGGCGGCGGCCGAGGTGCTTCTCCACGAGCTGCATGCAGGCGGCCGCACAGTCCACCGTCATCGTGCAGTCAAAGACGATCCAGCCCGTCTGTCCCTCGATGAGCGTGAGGTTGGCCATGTCGTAGCCGCGCACCTGGTAGATGCCGTCGATGACCTTGAACAGGCCGTAGGCGTGGTTGTTCTTGGCGTTCTCCCACAGGCTCGGGTTGGCCGTGTCGGGCGCCTGGGGGCTCTCGTCGAGGAAAGCGTAGGCGTCCTGCGTCCAGATCACGTGGCCGTCTTCGTGCACGAGCTCGAGTGACTCCGGCGCGTCGATCAGGCCGCGCGTGGCGCACTCGGCCTCGCTCGTGTCAGAGAAGTCCAGCTTGTCGTACCACGCTGCGTTGCTCTGCACCGTGAACGCAGAGGCGGGCTTGACGTCGGCGTTGAGGGAAGAAATGCTCATGAGGCCTCCTCGAGAAGCATACGGCAGTACACCTCCCCATCCTATGACCCGTCCGCGGGCACCGATGACACGGGCGGGCGGGCGGCGGGTGAGGTTCGGGCTGCGGATGCAGCGACGGACTGGGGTGGCGAGCGACGCCGCATAGGCCGCTTTGGGAGCGCCACAAGCTTTGCCGTTCGGCAAACGCACGCACGAACAGAACTATTTGTGTCCGACCCATGGAGCACAATACTAGGGTAGCCAAGAACAGCGTCGCGCCGTCACATTCCCGAGGAGTCGCCATGGTCAAGCGCCTGATCGCCCTGCTCACGTCCGCCCTGCTCACCTGCTCACTGCTCTGCTCCTGCAGCACGGTCCGCGAGATCATGAGCGACCGCTCTTCGGGTTCGGAGGGCCTCATGATCCAAGCCGCGCAAGGCAGTGGTTCGCTCCAGATCGAGCGCCCGAGCCCGGCCGGCACCAAGCCCGCGGACGTCGCAGAAGGTTGGACGGTCTTCGTCTACCTGTGCGGCTCGGACCTCGAGACCGACTACGGCGCGGCCAGCCAGGACCTCGCGGAGATGGTCGGCGCACGCGGCAGCGACAAGGTGCGCTTCATCGTGCAGACCGGCGGCGCCAAGACCTGGAGCTCCAAAGACGTCAAGAGCAACCAGACGCAGCGCTTCCTCATCCAGGACGGCTCCATCATGGAGGTGGATAGCTCGCGGGCCAAGGACATGGGCGACCCTGGCACCCTGAGCGACTTCCTCAGCTGGGGCTTGGCCAACTACCCCGCCGAGCACATGGGCGTGATCCTGTGGAACCACGGCGGCGGCAGCCTGTCGGGCGTGTGCTTCGACGAGCGCAACAGCGATGACGCCCTGGTGCTGCGCGAGCTGGACCAAGCCTTTGGCAGCTGCTTCAAAAACGCCTGGCAGAAGTTCGACTTCATCGGCTTCGACGCCTGCCTCATGGGCACATTGGAGACGGCCAACGTGCTGGCCTCCTACGCCCAATACATGATCGCGTCCGAGGAGTTCGAGCCGGGCCTGGGCTGGGAGTACAGCAGCATCATGGAGCACCTGGCCAACCATCCCGACTGCAACGGCGCAGAGATCGGGCGGGTCATCTGCGACGGGTACTGGGACGCGCTCGACCGCGCCAGCCGGGGCGAGGCCACCCTGTCCTGCTGCGACCTCTCAGGCACCGACCGCCTGCTCAACAGCTTCTACCGTTTCTCGCAGGAGCTCTACAGCGCCAGCGAGGACCAGCAGACGCTGGCCTCCATGGTGCGTGGCGTGCGCGGTGCCGACAATTTCGGCGGCAACAACTGGAGCGAGGGCTATACCAACATGGTGGACCTGGCCGGCCTGGTGCAGGCGTGCTCGGGCGCCACCCCCAGCGCGCAAGAGGTGCTGTCCGACCTGGCCAGCATGGTGACCTACCAGGTGCGCGGCAGCGCCCACGCCGAGGCGGGCGGCCTGTCGCTCTACTACCCGCTGCAGGTCGCAGGCTCCGAGGAGCTCGCGGCCTTCGAGCAGGTCACGGTCAACCCCGCCTACCTGTCCTTCGTCGACCGCCTCTGCCACGGCGCCACCTACAACGGCGGCGCGGAGTACCAGGAC
>CACXFF010000379.1 GCA_902766805.1 uncultured Coriobacteriaceae bacterium
CTTTTATGCGCGGTAGCGGTGTCACTTTTCCCCGGAAGTAGGAGATGCCGGAATCTGCTGAACTCCTACTTCAGCGGAAAAGCGTCAGCGTGGCATGCATAAGTGCTGGTCTCCAGAGGCCCAAACATGCAAGCGCCCGGCGTGGCTCAGCCTTGCTGGCGCGCATGGGCGCGAGAAGCAACCTCAAAACAGCAAAGCGACGCCCTTGAGCTCGAGATTGTCGCAGGGGCGGCGTCACGGGTATCGGATGCACGTTTGCTCCACCTGTCTGTCCCCGTCCTGTAACGCAGCTGGCGTAGTATGGCGCTAGACCCGCGTAGTGAGGAGCTGCCATGTCCGTGAACGCCCAGTCTTTGGCCTTTGGTGCCCAGAAGTCCGCCATCCGCGAGATCGCCGCATATGCCGCCCAGCGCAAGGCCGCGGTGGGCCCGGAGAACGTCTACGACTTCTCGCTGGGCAACCCGTCCATCCCCGCGCCTGCCCAGGTGGCCGAGGCCATCATCGCCGAAGCCCAAGCCGACCCGGTCCAGCTGCACTCCTACACGCCCGCGAGCGGCCTGCCCCAGGTGCGCGCGGCGATCGCGGACTCGCTGCAGCGTCGCTTCGGCGCCGAGTGCGAGCCGGTCTACGGCGAGAGCCCCGTGGCGCAGGCGGATGACCTGTACCTCACCTGCGGTGCGGCGGCCTCCCTGTCCATCTGCCTGAACGCGTTGGTCGACCCCGGCGACGAGGTCATCGTCATCTCGCCGTACTTCCCCGAGTACAAGGTGTGGATCGAGACCGCGGGCGCGCGCTGCGTGGAGGTGCCGGCCAATGCGCAGACCTTCGAGGTGGACGTGTGGGCCGTGGACCGCGCCATCACCCCGCGCACGCGTGCGGTGATCATCAACTCGCCCAACAACCCCGTGGGCGTGGTGTACAGCCGCCAAAACGTCGCGATGCTGGGCCAGCAGCTCATCATGCGCAGCCACGACATTGGCCACACCATCCAGCTGATTTCCGACGAACCGTACCGCGAGGTTACCTATGGCGCCGAGGTGCCTTGGGTGCCGGCGCTCCATCCCGCGACGCTTGTGTGCTACAGCTACTCCAAGAGCCTCTCGCTGCCGGGGGAGCGCATCGGCTGGGTGCTCGTGCCGCCCTGCAATCCCGACCACGACGAGCTCGTGCCGGCCGTCGCGGGTGCGGGTCGCAAGCTGGGCTTCGTATGCGCGCCAGCGCTCTTCCAGCGCGTCATCGGGCGCTGCGTGGACCTGCCCTGCAACGTGGACGCCTATGCCGCCAACCGCGACGCGCTCACGGAGGGCCTGGCGCGCATCGGCTATGAGTTCATCGAGCCGCAGGGGGCGTTCTACCTGTGGATCAAAGCGCCGGGCGGCGACGCGCAGGCCTTCTGCGAGCGGGCTCGCGCCTACGACCTCTTCGTCGTGCCGAGCGACTCGTTCGGTTGCCCGGGCTGGGTACGCGCGGGCTACTGCGTGAGCCACGACACCATCGTCAACAGCCTTCCTGCTTGGGAGCAGGCCTTCGCCGCGTTTGCCTAGCCCTGTTTTGGCACGTTTCTCTGTCGCACAAGCCTGCCACCCTCACGCCTAGGTTGAGGGTGGCAGGCTTGTCTTGCGGGAATGTGCCAAACGGCTACCAGGCGAAGGCCTTGGCGATGTCGACGTTCATGACCACGTCAGCGCGGGCGTCGGCGGGCGTGGGGTCGCGGTTGATGACCACGAGCGTGCAGTCCGCCGGCCGGTAGTCGATGAGGCCAGCCGCTGGGTAGACCACCAGGCTCGTGCCGCCCACGATGAGCAAGTCAGCGTGGCTTATCGCGCGCACGGCGCCGTTGATCGTGGCTTGGTCGAGGCCTTCTTCGTAGAGCACGACGTCGGGCTTGATGGGGCCGCCGCACTCCTCACAGTTGGGCACGCCGGTGCTGGCGGCCACCCACTCGGCCGAGTACACATGCCCGCAGCGCCGGCAGATGTTGCGGCGTACCGAGCCGTGCAGCTCGTACACGCGCTGCGAACCGGCGTCTTGATGCAGGCCGTCGATGTTCTGCGTGACGACCGCGCTCACCTTGCCTTGGGCCTCGAGCTCGGCCAGCTTGAGGTGCGCTTGGTTGGGCTTGGCGTCGAGCGCGATCATCTTGGCGCGGTAGAAGTCGTAGAACTCCTCGGTGTGCGACACGTAGAAGCTGTGGGAGAGCATCGTCTCGGGTGGATAGGCGAAGCGCTGGTGGTACAGCCCGTCTACGCTGCGGAAATCCGGAATGCCGCTCGCGGTGGACACCCCGGCGCCGCCGAAGAACACCACGTTGTGCGCGCCGTTGACGAGCTCTTCTAGCCAAGTCGCTGCCTGTTGCGGATCGGTGATGGTGGTGGCCATGGGGCCCTCCTTGCCTGCGCGGTTGGTGGCATCGATGCTGTGGCCGACACCGCGGGATGGTTCCTTTGTGCCCGCGTGCCGGTCGC
>CACXFF010000380.1 GCA_902766805.1 uncultured Coriobacteriaceae bacterium
CTCCGCAGCGCATGCAAGGTCGTCTGTGACGTCTTCAAGCACAGCCCGGTCTTCCGCGTGGGCGGCGACGAGTTCGCGGTGATCGCGCAGGGGGAGGACTACTCCGGCATCGAGGGGCGTCTCGCGGACCTGCGCAGGCACAACCACGAGGCTACGGATTCGGGTGGCGTCGTCATCGCCTGCGGTATGGCCAAGTTCGACGACGACGGCTGCGTGGCCGAGGTGTTCAACCGTGCCGACCGCCTCATGTACGTGGACAAGGACGTCCTGAAGGCCAGGAAGGCGGACCAGGAAGGGCAGCGGGGCTGACGCGCCTGCGCTCGCCCTGGTCACGCGTCCGTGCGCCCGAACGGAGCATAATGGGAAGGACCTTCTCTACGGGGAAGGTCCTTCCCATATCGGCACGATGTCGAGGCGGAGCTGAGATGGGCCGCGCTGTCCTGCGTAGGTAGGGACAAGCGACGCGCCCAACTCGGGTACGCCAAACAACAGGCAGGAGGAGTTGATGGAGATGAAGAAGTTCGCGTATGGCACGCTTTCTGGCACGCTCGCGCTGTCCCTCGCCCTGGTAGGCTGCGGCGGATCGCCCCAAGCTGCGACGACGCAGGCTCCGACCACGGCTGCGACGACGCAGACGCCTGCCACGCCTGCGACCCCGACCACCCCCGAGACCCAGACGCCGACGACCCCGACCACGCCTCCCGATCAGCTCATGGGCGGCTGGCAGGTCTTCAACGGCACGACTCCCGCCTACACGGACGACGAGAAGGCCGTCTTCGACCAGGCGATCGCGGGCCTTGTGGGCATGAACTACGAGCTGGTCCGCGTGTTGGGCACGCAGCTCGTCTCGGGCACCAACTACGCCTTCCTTGCGCGCGGCACCACCGTCACGGCCAATCCGAGCAGCGCTTGGTACGTGCTCATCGTCTACCAGGACCTCTCGGGGAACGTCTCGCTGACCGCGGTCAACCCGATCGACCTGACCAACCCCAAGACGACGGACAAGAGCGTCCCCGCCGACTTCACGGGCGCGTGGGAGCTGTACCCGCCGGCGAACTCCGCGCTTGAGCCCCCAGAGGCGGCCGACGCCTTCAACAAGGCGGGCGGGTCCTACGAGGGCGTCACGCTCTCGCCCATCGCCACGCTGGCCACCCAGGTGGTCGCGGGCACCAACTACAAGCTGCTCTGCCAAGGCGCTCCTGCGGACGGCGGCTCCAAGCCCCAGCTCTACCTCGTGACGGTCTATGCCGACCTGCAGGGCGGGGCGCAGGTCAGCGACGCACAGGCGCTCGACGTGTTGGGCCAAGCGTGACGCAGCGCGCACGTCCCGCGCGGGTTCCACGATGAGAGGACGGCCGCCGTCCGGATGCGTTCCGGGCGGCGGCCGTTCGCGTTCGTGGCTGATGCACGGCGCGTCGCGCTAGCGCTCGCCGATGCGGTAGGCGAACACCTCGTGGATCTCGTGGTCATACCCGTCGTAGAAGCCCGTGGGCATGCCGTTCACGATGCGCGCGCCGCGGTTGTAGAGCACGAGCAGCCGACCGTCATCGGTGAAGGTCAGGCCCTCGACCTCACCTTGCAGCGTCACGTCGTCGAGCGTGCGCTCGAGCGCGACATACGCGTGCGTGCCGCTCGGCGCGACGGTCGCGCGGTACACGTGGTCAGGCTCGCCCAGGTCGGCGTCGCCGTCATCTGCGGTGAGGTAGAGCGCTCCGTCGTGCGCGGCCACGCCTTGGATCCATTGGGGACTGGCATGCAGTTGCACGCGTCCCAAGTAGGCGCCGGTCGCGAGGTCGTAGCGGTAGAGGTAGCGGCCCGTGGCAGTCCACGAGCACATCCACACGCTGCCGGTCGCCTCGTCCACCGCTATGCCGCTGCACTCGTCCTGGCCGCTCGCGGGGTCGAAGGGGAAGGTTCGCTTGAGCTCGAGCGTGGTCGCGTCGTACACGGCTATCTGGATGTTGGAGGCGACGCCGTCCAAGAACAGCTCGACGCCGGCATAGAGCTCCCCTTGGTACACGTCGATGTCGCCGATGTGGTTGACCTCGTGTTCATAACCCGTCGCAAAGGGCGCGTCGTTGCTGTTGAGGAGCTTGCCGTCGGCGTCATAGCGGCTCAGCGTGGTCGAGCCGCTGATCCAGACGTTGGCGCCCTCGGCGGCGACGCCTTGGCGCCCGTCGACCTCCCAGGACTTCTCCAGCTCGTAGCGGCTGACGGCGTTCATCAGGCGCGCATCGTCCTCGGGCCGCGCCGATGACGGGGCCGCTTGGGTCGTCTGGGCCGCCTGCGTGGCCTGCGGCGCCTGGGCGCCGGAAG
>CACXFF010000381.1 GCA_902766805.1 uncultured Coriobacteriaceae bacterium
CTGCTGCTCGCTTTTGGCGAGGAGCGTGGCGAGCAGCTGTTCAACAAGCTCGTGGCCACCTTCGGACGCGACCAGAAGGTGCCCATCATGCAGCTGCGCGAGAAGAACGACCCCGACCTCACCGAGGTTGCTGACTACGTGTACGAGAACGTCTTCCTCCACTACACCATGAAGCAGTGGGGCAAGACGCCCGACCAGATCGACCCCTCGATCACGGGCCGCGTCCCGGTGCTCGTGGGCGATGACGATCGCTATTTCCCCGCGCAGCCGCACCAGGGCATGCCCGCCGAGGGCTACACGCGCCTGTTCGAGCGCATGCTCGACCACGACCTGATCGACGTGTTTGTGGACGTGGATGCGCGCGACCTGCTCGAGATCAGCGACAGCCGCGTGAAGCTGTGCGGCACGCCGTTCCTAGGCGAGGTCATCTACACCGGCCCGCTCGATGAGCTCTTTGGCATGGACCTGGGCGCGTTGCCGTACCGCACGCTCGACATGCAGTTCGAGACCCTCGACGTCGACCAGTTCCAGCCGGTCGCCACGGTCAACTACACCACGAGCGAGGACTTCACGCGCATCACGGAGTTCAAGCTCATGTGCGGCGAGCGCGTGCCGGGCAAGACCACCATCATGCGCGAGTATTCCAAGGCCTACGAGCCCGGCAGCGGCCAGACGCCGTATTACGCCATCCTTGAGGACGAGAACCTCGAGCTGTACCAGCGCTATCTCGAGCGTGTGAGTGGCCTCACCAACTTCCACCCGGTGGGCCGCTTGGCGGAGTACCGCTATTACGACATGGACGGCGTGGTGGATTCCGCGCTGACACTTTCCGACGAGATCGTGAGGGCTCATTCATAATGGAACAGAACACGCTTGACCAGACCAACGAGGCGGCCGACATCGTCAGCTGCGAAATCGCCGAGGGCGTCCGGGTGGTGAAGTCCGCCCAGCCCATGGCACACAAGGTGCTCTCCGTGGGCATCCCGTGCTACAACTCCGCCGAGTACATGGACCACGCCATCGAGTCCATCCTCGCGGGCAGCGATTACGCGGACGACATCGAGGTCATCGTCGTCGACGACGGCTCCGTGCGCGACAACACCGCCGAGAAGGCCGACGAGTGGGTGCACCGCTATCCCGCCCACGTCAAGGCCGTGCACCAGGTGAACGGCGGCCATGGCATCGCGGTGCTCGCCGGCCTCACCAACGCCGAGGGCACCTACTACAAGGTCTGTGACTCCGATGACTGGTATGACGGAGACGCGCTCAAGGAGCTGCTGGCCCTGCTGCGCGACTTCGAGGCTCGCTCCATGCGCGTGGACCTCGTGGTCACCAACTACGTGTACGAGCACACCTTCGAGGGCAAGTCGAACACGATCGACTACCGCTTTGCCCTCAAGCGCGATCAGGTGCTCACCTGGGACGAGATCGGCAACTTCGGCGTGGATCAGTACCTGCTCATGCACGCGCTGTGCTACCGCCGCGACGTCCTCGTGGAGGGCGGCATCCCCATGCCGGCGCACACCTTCTACGTGGACAACATCTACGCCTATGTCCCGCTGCCGCGCTGCAAGACGCTCTACTACCTGGACGTCGACCTGTACCGCTACTTCATCGGACGCGACGACCAGTCGGTCAACGAGTCCGTGATGGTCGGCCGCATCGACCAGCAGCTACGCGTCACGCGCATCATGATGGAGGCGTACCACCTCTACGACGACGTGCCCGAGAAGAAGCTGCGCAAGTACATGCAGAGCTACTTCAACATCATGATGAGCGTGTGCTCCATCTTCTCCAAGAAGTCCGATGCCCCCGATGCGCTCGACAACCTCGAGAAGCTCTGGGACGACCTCAAGGCCTATGACGAGAAGATGTACAAGAAGGCTCGCTACGGCTTCATCGGCATCGGTTCCAACCTGCCGGGCGAGACGGGCACCAAGGCCACTATGGTGCTGTACAAGGCCGCTCAGAAGCTCGTGAAGTTCAACTAGCGGTTATTTGCCGCGCGCAAGCGCCAAGCTATGGTACGGTACGTGCCCCTGCCCTGTTGGCGGGGGCACGTTTGTTTTTCAAGGGGGAGCCATGATTCTTGCTTCGCAGTCGCCGCGCAGGCTCGAGCTCTTGCGTGGGCTGGGGATTGACCCTGTCGTCATGCCCGCGCGCATCGACGAACGTCCCCGTCCGGGCGAGTCGCCCACGGCGCTCGTGGCACGCCTCTCGCTGGAGAAGGCCCAGAGCGTGTGGGAGGGACTCTCCACGGGTGAGCGCACTCACGACGTGGTCGCCGCCGACACCGTCGTGTGGATCGACGGCATGGTGCTGGGCAAGCCGCCTTCGGTGGAAGACGCGATGCAGATGTTGGGGAGCCTGAGCGGGCGGGTGCACCACGTCTCGACGGGCGTGTGCCTGATCGTCCCGGGCCGTGTGGCCTCGTCGGCTCCCATCTGCTATTCGTTCGTGGAGACGACCGACGTGGAGTTCTATGAGCTGTCAGACGCCCAAGCCGAGGCGTATGCCCGCTCCAAGGAACCTTCCGACAAGGCGGGCGCCTACGGCATACAGGGCCGTGGCCGGCTGCTCGTCAAGCGCATCGACGGCGACTACTACAACGTGGTCGGCCTGCCCGTCACGCGCGTCCTGCGTGAGCTCGACCGCCTGCACGGCAACGACCGTCTGGTCGTGGGCGCCCTGAGCGCGTCACAGCGCTAGGGATGTGACGCGCTCTCATCTCCCGTGATAGGGGGCACTGCTCCTGGCGCCTAGCGCTTCTTCCTCATGGAGAGGATGCAGCGGACGTCGCCCAGGTCATCGTCGACGTAGTCCGCGTCGACGATGATGTTGAGCAGGTGGCCGTCGTTGCCCCGTATGCTCAGCTCAGACGACCTGCTCTCTTTGGTCTCCGCACATCTCTGTGCGACATTCCAGAAGGACTGCTCGCTCGCGGGGACCA
>CACXFF010000382.1 GCA_902766805.1 uncultured Coriobacteriaceae bacterium
CGAGGGCGTCGCGGTCTGCGCGTGCTGGCGCACGCTTGCCGCCGCGGGCCGCTTTGGATTGGCATAGCCAATGCCAAAGCGGGAATCGTCTGCGCCTGCGGGATATGCCCCTACGGCTCCCGCCGCCCTCCGCACCTGCCGTCCCGCCACCTGGCGTTGGGGGATACGCCAACTCGGTGGCCATCCGCGCCTGCGGGATATGCCCCTACGGCTCCCGCCGCCCTCGCCACCTGGTTCAGCGAGCCGCCGCGTGGCCTGGGACGGCCGCTTGTTACCGTAGAGCCTTCGGCTTCCCGGTAACAAGCACGGGCGAAGCATCTGGCTTCCACCACGTCGGCCCCACGCACGGCTTTCCATACCGGTGGGCATGGAAAGTCCACGTCTTGTTACCGTAGAGCCTTCGGCTTCCCGGTAACAAGTTGCCGCCCGGAAGCCAGCGGCTCCCAGGCGGCAAGGAATCACTGACGGCCCGCAGGATCCTCGACGATGCGAACCTGTGGCGCACCAGCGCAGGCGCTGCAGCCTGTGCAGCCCGAGCACCCGGAACACCCAGAGCAGCCGGCACCGTGCTTCGCGGGATCGCCGCTGTCACAGCAGGCGCCGTGCGCGTGCCCGCTGAAGAACGTGTGCCGCACGGCCAGACCCAAGACGAGCACGACCACCGCCAGGATCACCCAACTCGCGAGGTTCATCTACGCCCTCACCTCGCTCACGCCACGCTGCAACTGGCCCCGCGGCATGGGACGGAACAGCCCGTAGAGCAGCGCTGCGATCACGACGAACGCGACGACGGTCCACAGGTCGAAGGTCCCGGTGACCGCCAGGCGCCCGACCTGGAAGACGATCAGCGCGATGGCGTAGGCCCAGCCGCACTCCCAGCCGATGGCCGCCCAGAACCACGCGTTGAAGCCGCCCATCTCGCGCTTGATGGCGCCCATGGCCGCGAAGCACGGCGCGCAGAGCAGCTGGAAGGTCATGAACGAGAACGCAGCCACACGCACCAGGTCCACCGAACCGCTGGTGACGGCCAACGAGTCCATGAACGCGCGCGTCCACACCACGCCCTCGCCGCTGAAGACGACCGCCATGGTGCCCACGACGTTCTCTTTGGCAATGAGGCCAGTGACGACCGACGACGCTGCCTGCCAGCTCGCAAATCCCAGCGGCGCGAAGAGCCAGGAGAAGGCGTTGCCGAAATAGGCCAGGAACGAGTGGTCCATCAGGCCTTCGCCGACCCACTGGAACTTGCCCTCGTAGATGCCGTAGCCAGAGAGGAACCACACCGCAACCGAGGCGAGCAGGATGATGGTGCCGGCCTTGGCGATGAACGCCCACGCGCGCTCCCACATGCTGCGCAGCAGGTCAACGAAACGCGGCAGGCGGTATTCGGGCAGCTCCATGATGTAGGGCGTGGCCTCGCCCATGAACGGGCGCGTCTTGCGCAGGATGATGCCCGACATGACGATGCTCGCGATGCCCATGAAGTAGGCGATCGGCGCGACCCACCAGGTGCCGCCAAAGATCGCGGTGGAGATGAGCGCGATGATGGGCAGCTTGGCCGAGCAGGGCATGAAGGTCGTGGTCATGATGGTGAGGTGGCGCGACGACTCGCTCTCGATGGTGCGCGACGCCATGATGCCCGGCACGCCGCAACCAGTGCCCACGATCATGGGGATGAAGGTCTTGCCCGACAGGCCGAAGCGACGGAAGATGCGGTCCAGGATGAAGGTGACGCGCGCCATGTAGCCGCAGCCTTCCAGGATGGCCAGCAGGAAGAACAGGATCATGATCTGCGGGACGAAGCCCAACACGGCGCCCACGCCGGCCACGATGCCGTCCATGATGAGCCTGTAGAGCCAATCGGCGCAGTTCACGCTCTTCAGGAAGTCGCCAATGATCACGGGGATGCCGGGGATCCACAGGCCGTAGGCGCTCGGCTCCAGGGGCGCGGGCACCTGCAGGCCCTGCGGCTGCTTCGCGCCCTCGTCATCGACGACCTCGCCGTCGAAGCAGTACGTCACGGCCTCGACCGACTGGCTGCGGCCTTCGGACGCGACCGCGGCGTTGCGCTGCTCGGCGAGCTTCTCGGCCTCGGCCTGCGCCTTGGAGCCCAGGTAGATGTAGTAGTCGGTCTCGACGGCCGCCTCTCCGTCCACCTGCTGCAGCTCGGCCACGATGGCCTTGGCCTGCGCCTTCTCCTCGAACGACGCTATCGCGGCCTTGCCCTCGGCCGACGCGGGGTCGGCACCCTCTTCGGGCTCCGAGCCCACGTAGCGCTTGACCTCGGCGGTGTCGATGCCCTGTTTGTCGGCCTCTTCCAAATAGGCGTCGACAGCCGCGACGGCCTCCTCGTAGGGCTCGGTGGCCGCGTCCAGAC
>CACXFF010000383.1 GCA_902766805.1 uncultured Coriobacteriaceae bacterium
AGGACAGGACGGGCGCTACTACTGGGACTACCAAGCCATCCGTAAAGCCATTGAAGGATGAGCACTCTGGCGGTTGCCGGGGATGCGACGCCCGCTTATCTCGCGTGCAGGCCGAGTCGATTTCTCAAGAAAAGCAAACGCTGACTCTATGTCGTCAACGTCTCATAACATTTTTGACGCACAGCTTTAAATCGAAATCTCCAAAACGCAAAGCATGCCAGAGGGAACACGCCCTCTGACCTGCGCTTTTACCTGGTGCCCCCGGGCGGATTCGAACCGTCGACACCCGCTTTAGGAGAGCGGTGCTCTATCCCCTGAGCTACAGACGCATCCGTATGCGCTCGCGCGCGATACGTTGTGCATTCTAGCACGTACTGCGGCCGACGTGCTGACGGAAAACCCAAACGCCCTTCGCCGTTCGTCCTATTCGGCCAAGAAGCGCTTGATTTTGGCCCCGATGCCGTTGCCCTCACGCTCAATCTGCTCGGCGCGACGCTTGGCCTCTTCCTCCATCAGGTTGTTCATGCGGCGGTTGGTGTAGCCCTCGGCCTCGGCGCGGTACTTCTTGCGCATCTTTCCGACCTTGAAGATGTCCAGGATCAGGGCACCGATGATGCCCACGTAGGACAGCACCAAGAACACCACCGAACACACGACCCACTGCGTGTTGCCATCGCGCTGGGCGAGCCACTGGAAGAGGAACGCCAGCAGGATGCTCACGAAGCCGGTACCCAGCAGGATCCACCAGATCTTGCGGAACTTGGCGTAGGAGGGGTCGCGATGCAGCAGGATGGAAGCCACGGCGTCCACCTGGTCCTCGTGCGAGCGCAGGCGGGCCTTCTGGGCCTTGCGCTCTTCCTTGGTCATGTTGGCCGTAGAGGCGTTCTTGTCCTTCTTGTAGCGTGCGGAGCTACTGGCAGGGCGTACCGTGACGCCCGCGGACTTCTCGCGCGCTGGCTTGCCGCCTGCAGCCGTGCGCCTGCCGGTGGAATAGATCTGACTAGCGGCCTTTTCCTCGGGCGTCATGTCCTCGGTCTTGGGCTTGGGTGCGTCGCCGCGCATCTTGTGCAGGGTACGGTCGTTGTTCACGCTGCGGGTGGACATGAAGCTGGTCCTTTCGAAACATAGATATAGCAGTGGCATTGTACACCGTCTGAAGCGCCGTTCACACAGGAAAACGTACCGTTCACCCCGCATTTGCAGGAGATTTTGCAGGAGTTCCGCCCATCACGCATGGGAGTCAGTCTTCACAGACGCAAAGACGCGCCAGGAAGCACAGGTCCTCCTGGCGCGCTGCCTTACTCCGCAGGAACGAACGGCTCGCCCGTGATGATCTCGAACGCCTCGCGATAGCGCCGCGCCGTGCCCTCGATGACCTCGTCGGGCAGGTGGGGCGGCTCGCCGGTGAAGTCCCAGTTGGCCTTGAGCCAATCGCGCGCGTATTGTTTGTCGTAGCTCGGCTGCACGTGCCCAGGCGCGTAGCCTTCCGCGGGCCAGAAGCGCGAGCTGTCCGGCGTGAGGCACTCGTCGATGAGCGAGAGCTGGCCATCGATCACGCCAAACTCGAATTTGGTGTCGGCGATGATGATGCCACGCGTGGCAGCGTACTCGGCCGCGGCGGTGTAGATCTTCAGCGACGCGTCACGCAGGGCCTGCGCCATGCCCTCGCCCACGATCTGCGCGCAGCGCTCGTAGCTGATGTTCTCGTCGTGATCGCCCAGCGCGGCTTTGGTGGACGGGGTGAAGATGGCCTCGGGCAGCTTACTCGCCTCGGTGAGGCCTTCGGGCAACAGGATGCCGCACACGGTGCGGTCCTGGTCATAGGTCTTTTTGCCCGAACCGGTGAGGTAGCCGCGCACGATGGCCTCGATGGGCACCGTCTGGGCCTTGCGCACCAGCATGCTGCGGCCCGTGAGGTAGCTGCGGTACGGCTGGAACTGCTCGGGCAGGTCGTCGGCCGCCGTGCTCACCAGGTGGTTGGGCATGAGGTCGGCGAACTTGTCGAACCAAAACGCGCTGATGCGCGTGAGGATCTCACCCTTGTACGGAATCTCGTCGGGCAGGATGTAGTCGAAGCACGAGATGCGGTCGGACGCGACCATCAGCAGCGTGTCGCCGCAGTCGTAGATGTCGCGGACCTTGCCAGATGCGTCGGGACGCAGGTCGATGGCGGACATGTAAGCTCCAATCGTCGGTGTGGTGTGCACCGACATTGTAGCCGTCCTCATCCGTTGCTCCCCCGTGCGGGTGCGGGTCGCTTATTCCTCTACGGGCATGTCACGCTCGAGGTCGGCATCCTCGGCACCGACCAACGAGAAGCGCACACGC
>CACXFF010000384.1 GCA_902766805.1 uncultured Coriobacteriaceae bacterium
CCGCGGACATAGGCCATGCGCGGCCTGCGAACTCGCATTCGACCTGCTAGCGGCTGCAACACAAGCCTTCAATGCCAGCCGGCCCCGACGGTCCCTCAGCCGTCGGGGCCGGCTTCTTGCGCGCCCGAGGAGTTCCTCGGGCGCGCCTCTATTCACGGATGCGCCCGCGGGGCCTGTTTTATGCATGCCCAGATGTCAAAAAGGCGCCGAAGTAGGAAAAAGCCAAATTACGTCAACGAAATCACGTTTGAAAGCCATAATTTCATTAAAGTAGGAAGATTATTAGTGCGCTTTCTCCACAGGGGCTGTATACCGTGCCCTATACCTGCAGCTACAGGAACCTGTATACGGCGCCGGTGGAGAAACCTCACGAGAAATCTTCCTACTTTAATGAAATTATGGCTTTCAAACGTTATTTCGTTGACGCAATGAGTTCAATTCCTACTTCCTTGAAAAAATGGCACCAGTGTATGCATAAATAACTCCCTTGGGCCGCCCTTCACGCATGCATCGATCAAATCCCGCGCCGCTCGTAGCTCGGACGCATCCCAGCCCACACCGGTCGCCACCGAGCCCAAAGCCGCACGGCAAGTTGATGCTTGCTCACAGCCACTCGCCGCTCTACCAATATCTCTACCGTTGGTCCATCACTTCCCCCACGACCTTGTGTAAGCGCTATAAAATGAAGAACGGTTTGTGGTCCTGGCATGATGCGGAGGCTCGGTATGGCTGGCGACGTGGATACCTCGCTCGAATGGTGCGAGCTTGTCCCCGGTGGTGCCATGGTCTACTATGCCGATGGCGCCGAGGAGATTCTGTACGCCAATCGCTACACGCTCGACCTGTTTGAATGCGCGAATTTCGATGAGTTCATGGAACTCACTGGTGGCACTTTCCGCGGCTTGGTGCACGGCTCGGACGTGGAGTCCACCGAGGATTCCATCTGGGGCCAAGTGGACAAACACGACGGCTTGGACCACATCTACTACCAAGCCCGCACCAAATCGGGCAGGCTCCTGAGCTTGGACGACTATGGCCTGCTCGTGCGCCGTCCGGGCGAGCGCCCCCGCTTCCACGTGTTCATCGTGGAGGTCGACCGCAGGGGCGCCATCGATTGGCTCACTGGTTTGCCGGATATGGAGCGTTTCCTCTACCTGGCCGACATCGAGGCGAGTGCCCTCGTCGCGCGGCGCCAAGTTCCCGCGCTGCTGGTCTTCGACCTGCTGGGCATGCGCACCTTCAACGCCACCGCTGGGCGCAAAGAGGGCGACCAGCTGCTGCGCGTCTTTGCGGGCCTGTTGCGCGAACAGTTCGGCAGCGAGCTGTGCTGCCGCTACGGAGGCGACAGCTTCTGCACGATCGCGCCGGTTGACGGCCTCGAGAAGCGCGTCCAGGCCGTGTTCGACGCCTTCTCCGCCAACGAATCCGGCACGTTGCCTGTCACCGCGGGCGCCTGCGAGCTGTTCGAGGGCGAGGACCTGCGTCTGGTGCTCGACCGTGCCAAATACGCCTGCGAACAGGACCGCAACACCTGGTCCTCGCACCTTTCGTGGTTCTCTGCCGAGCTGCGCGACCAGGCCATCATGCGCGCCTACGTGCTCGAGCACGTGGACGAAGCCATCGCCAAGGGCTGGATTCGGCCCTTCTACCAGGGGCTTGTGCGCACGGCGAGCGGTGCGGTCTGCGGCGAGGAGGCCTTGGCGCGCTGGATCGATCCGCAGTACGGCTTCCTGTCTCCCGCCCAGTTCATCCCCACGTTGGAGGACGCGGGCCTGCTGCCCAAGCTGGACCTGCACATCGTCGAATGCGTGCTGTCCGACATGGCCCGCAAGCGCGAGCACGGTGTGCCGCTGGTGCCCGTTTCGGTCAACGTGTCGTTGCGCGACTTGGCCGTCACCGATTTCGTCCCGCGTCTGGCCGCCCATGCCGACGCGCACGGCGTGCCGCACAACCTGCTCTGCATCGAGTTCACCGAGTCGGCCGCGGCTACGGATCCCGACGCCCTGAAGACCCACATCCGACAGCTGCACGACGCGGGCTTCCAGGTGTGGATGGACGACTTCGGCAGCGGTTTCTCGTCGCTCAACAACCTCGGTCTGTTCGAGTTCGACCTCATCAAGCTGGACATGGGCTTCCTCTACGACAGGGAGCGCGACAAGTCCCGCGTGATCATCGACGGCGTGATCCGTGCCGCCAAACGCATGGGCCTGCACACTTTGGCCGAAGGCGTGGAGGTGCGCGAGCAGGCGTTGCTGTTGCGCGACATGGGCTGCGACGTGCTGCAGGGCTTCCGTTACTTCCGCGCCCAACCGCTCGATGAGATCATCACCGAATACGGGACGTCCAGCGCCCTCGTGCGTGAGCCGTCCGAAGAGCGTGAGTATTGGGACGCCGTGAGCTCCGTGAGCATCACCGACCTGGGCTCGAACGGTGCGGGCCAAGGCGTGAGCGAGGTGTCCCTGTCCGAGTTGCCCGCTGGCGTGTACGAGCTGCGCGGGGGCAAGTGGTGGATGCTCCGTGCCAATTCCGCGCTGTGCGAGACGCTCGGCTCCATTGGCCTGCGCGACTCTGACCAGCCCATCTATGATCCGTACGAACCCTCCAGCGCCTTGGCCGAGGACGAGGGCTTCCTCGTTGCGGTGGAGCGTTGCCGCAAGTCGGGCGCGTGGGAACGCATCTCCAGCAACAGCCATGGCGCGTTGGGCTTCCAGTTCTACGTGAGCCCGCTCGCCCGCTGCGAGGCAGCCGAGGCCTTCCTCATCACCTCGACTCCCAGCTTGCTCGGCGCGGCGTTGGGCACCTATGGCGACGTGCCCGTGGGCTATGCCGTGCTGCGCGTGACCGCCCCAGGCGACGAACCCTCGGCGGTGAGCGCCGAATACGTCTACGCCAACGAGTACTACCTGCGTTACGGCGGCTTCCGGACGGTGGACCTCGTGGGACGCACCATCACCGAGACCTCGGCTGTTGGGGGAGAGTGGCTGTTGCCGTACTGCTATCGCGCGGCCATCTTGGGCGAGAACGTGCACGACGTGGTGTTCAGCGAGAAGGCGGGCCATTGGCTGAGCTTCAACGTGGCGCCTTCGCCCGCACCCGACTGCTGCATCTTCGCGTTTACCCTGGCTGACGTCGAGCAACTCGAACGCCAGGCGATGAAGGTGGACAAAACCACCTCTGACCTCATCATCGCCACGGCGGGCGCGCTCAACACCGCGCGCGGCTACAACGAGGCCATGAACGATCTGCTCAAGGCCATGAGTCGCGCGATTCATCCCGATCGCATCTACATCTACGAGCGCAACGAGCGCACCACCAGCAACACGTTCGAATGGTGCGCGCCGGGCGTTGAACCCCAGATAGCCACCTTGCAGGACATGCCGACCAAAGACTTCGCAATGTGGGAGTACTTGCTCTCGCGCGATTCCGTCGTGATGATTGACGACGTCTCTGCTCTGGCGAATTCCGAACCGTGCATGTATCAGCACCTGCACCGCCAGGGCATCGAGCGCATGCTCGCCGTCCCTCTGGTGGTGGGCAGCGAGCTCATCGGGTATCTGGGCGCGGACAATTACGTGCTGGAAGAGCAGCTCGACACGCATCGCCTGCTGTCGACGGTGGCGTCGTTTGTGGGCGCACGCATCGCGCACCAGCGCATGGTGGACGAGCTCAGGTACCTGCGCACGCACGATGTGCTCACGGGCGCTCTCAACCGTTTCGGGATCGACAACGCCATCGCTCGGGCCCTGGAGGCGCATCCCCATGAACCGATGTCGTTGGCGTTCGTGGACGTGGATGACTTCCGTGCGCTCAACGACCTATATGGACGTGCCGTGGGCGACAAGGCGCTGCGCCTGGCCATCGACAACGTGCGGCAGGCTGCTCCGGCTGACGCCGTCATCGGACGCAATGGCGGTGACGAGGTGCTGCTTGCGCTGTTCGGCGACGAAGCCGCTGCTGTTCCGGACATCTTGGCGCAGATCACGGGCAAGCTGTTCACGTATGAGCTAGACGGCAAGAGCTACGTGATGTCGCTGTCGGCGGGGTGCGTGGTGTGTTCGAACGGCGACGACCTGGAGCGTGCGTACACCCACGCCGACGAGGCGCTGTATGCCGTCAAGCATTCGGGCACGTCGGGCTGGATGCGCTGGGACCCGAGCCTGCGCAAGGAGATGCCGCCCCTCACCTACCGCTACGCGTGACGTCGGCGCTGGCGGCAGGATGTTTGTGTTGGTTGCGAGGGTCTGCGAGTGCGGAGACTGGTAGGCGCCTCGTTTCCGCAGCTCAAAGTGCGTTTCAAAGATGGCCATGGTGGCGAGTCGGACAAGCTATTCTTCCACTTGTCGACTCCCGCCATCAGAACTGCAGGTAGCAGTGCTGGCAGCGGCAGATTCATCACCTCATTCGTGACCCTGATATCCGTTGGTCTGACCTGAAGGAAGGGCGTCCTAACCTTTTGGCGCGTCCTCATGCGGTTAGGCATCAACGCAGCACGTGAGGAGCATAGATTGCCTTTCGCTGGGGCGGAAGATCGCCGCGCGCTGTCCTCTAGTTGGCCGCCTCGGGCACTCCCGGCGCGAGGTGCCGAGCAAATAGTTTGCACTCGGCGCGCCCCTCGTGTCGGACAACTGGGCTTTTGTTCTCTGGCAGCAATCGAGTGCGAACTAGCTAAAATAGCTAGTTCGCACTCGATTGCCTAAGCTTGGTAAAATCCCAGTTGCCCAGCGCGAGGGGCGCGCCGAGTGCAAACTATTTGCTCGGAGCCGCCCTTGTCAGGCGATTGCTTCGCTGCGCGAAGGCCGCTTCCGCCGCTTCCGCCTCCATTTTCCCGCCGTTCCGTCCAGTTTTTTGGAGACCCATGAAGATCATCCGCCCCATGCTTCACCTGCTCGCGAGCCGTTGGCGCTCGTGGCTCGGTTTCGAGCTGCTCTTCCACCTCGTCCTGCTCTCTGTCGTGGGCCCCGCGCTCAAGCTCACTCTCGACGGCGCGATGGCTCTCGCAGGTTATCGCTACCTCAGTTATGAGAACGTCATCCGCTTCCTCACGACGCCCGCCGCTATCGTGGCCGTGCTGCTCCTTGCCGTGTTGCTCACGTTGGTCTCTGTCATAGAGCTCGCGGGCATGCATTACGTGTTCGCGCTCGACGAAGCCCACGGCCGCCCGCGTGTCATGGACGCCCTGCGCTACGCCCTGCGCCGCGCGGCTGCCACGTTCAAGCACCCATCGAACCTGCTGCTCATTCCCTACCTGCTGCTCGTCCTGCCTTTCATGCGCATGGGCGCTACCTCGGGCATGGTGCGCGCGCTCGACGTGCCTGAGTTCATCATGGAATACGTGCAGCTGAACCCTGTTCTTGGTGCAGCGTATATCGCTGTGTACCTGCTGCTTTTCATCCTGTCGTTCCTCGTCGTCTTCTCCACCGTGTATTTCGTGGCAGACGACGTGAGCTTCGTGGATGCGCTGCGCCAGGCGCGCGCCGCGGGCAAACATCACTATTTCGGCGACTTGCTGCGTGTGTCCCTCTTGCCTATGGTGCCGGCGTTGGTCGTGGCGTTGGGCCTCATCGCTGTGGCAGGCGTCTTGATGCTGTTGATTGGCGCAAACATCACCTGGCAGGCCATCGTGCTGGTGGGTTCTGCGCTGGTCAGCTTCCTCGTTGCCGCGCCGTTTTCCTACGCCGCCATGCTCGCCACGCTCCAAGGCCGTCC
>CACXFF010000385.1 GCA_902766805.1 uncultured Coriobacteriaceae bacterium
CATCGCCCCGTGGGAGAGCACGACCGACCTGTATCGCGAGAGCTTCTTTGAGGGTGGCGTCCCCGCGCTATCCTTCAACAAGTTCATCGCCGCGCAGGTGACCGGCCCCAACGGCGTCGACGACCAGGTCGCCATGGCGCAGATGTACCCCGACGTGAACCCGTACTGGGAGGACAAGCGCCCCGACTTCAAGAAGGTCAAGCTGCCCGTCTACCAGACGGCTGGCTGGTCGCACTTCCACCTGCCGGGCTCCATCAACGCCTACAACCGCTGCCGTAGTCACTTCAAGTGGCTGCGCGCCCACCGTGACTTCGAGTGGCCTGACACCTACAACCCCTACAACCTCGAGGAGCTGCGTCGCTTCTATGACCGCTACCTCAAGGGCATCCACAACGGCTGGGAGATGATGCCCAAGGTGCGCATCGACGTCATGGACGGCTATGACGTCGACTACCAGGAGCAGCGCCCCGAGAAGGCGTGGCCCATCAAGCGCACCCAGTACCGCAAGCTCTACCTCGATGCCGCGACCGCCAAGGAGTCGGTGGAGACCGACCACGTCCAGACCTTCGAGCTTGGCTCCGAGCCCGTTGCCAACGAGGCCGTGGCCAAGTACAACCCCGTGGACGAAGAGGTTCGCTTCGAGTGGACCCTGCCCGAGGACACGGAGATCACCGGTCACATGACCCTGCACCTGTGGCTTGAGTGCGAGGGCTGGGACGACATGGACCTGTTCATCAACATCCAGAAGGCCGACGCCGAGGGCAACTGGGTGCCGTGGTACACCCTCGACGAGCCGCACCCCGGCGCCTGGGGCAAGTGCCGCGCCTCCCGCCGCGAGCTCGACGAGCGCCTCACCCGCCCGCACCGTCCGGTCCTGGCCAACACCAGCTCGCAGAAGCTGAGCGCCGGCGAGGTCGTGCCCGTGGACATCGCCATCGTGCCCACCGCGCGCGTGTACCACAAGGGCGAGCGCTTCCGCGTGCAGATCGCGGGTCGCTACATCCGCGAGGGCTGGTTCGAGCCGCTGGCTTGGGACGAGGAGGCCAAGGGCACCCACGTCATCCACACCGGTGGCCAGTACGACTCGTGGATTGAGATCCCGGTCATCCCGCCGCGCTACCAGGCGGGCGAGTACATCCACCGCTAAGCGCCGCGCCTCCAAACGAGGTCCTGAGCCCCCGCGGAGGGTCACGTCCCTCCGCGGGGGCTCTCTTGTGCCAAGCCGGGCTCGCGCCCGCGCCCGTGCGTCTACGAGAGGCACTTTGACCAGACGGCCGCCAGCGAGAGGCACTTTGACCAGACGCGCGCTCCCGTCCCATCCTCACGCCGGCAGCAGGTGCTCGTCCATGAGGGAGGGGAGTGGCTGGGGCTTGCTGATGAGGTAGCCCTGGGCGTAGGTGCAGCCGATCTGGCGCAGGAAGTCGAGGTGCTCCTGCTCCTCCACGCCCTCGGACAGGCAGCGCGATCCCAGGCGCTGGGACATCTCCACCACCTGCTCGATGATGACGCGCGAGCGCTCGTTGGAGTGGAACGAGCGCAGGAACATCAGGTCGAGCTTGATGACGTCGCAGGGGAAGTCCTTGAGCGTCGTCAGCGACGAGTAGTCGCTGCCGAAGTCGTCCAGCCAGATCTCGAAGCCAGCGTTGCGCAAGCGCTGGGTGACGGCGGAGAGCTGCGTGAAGTCCTCGGACAGGGCCGACTCCGTGACCTCGACGTGCAGGTGTTCGTGGGGGACGCCGTACTTGGCCGTGAAGTGGTGCAGCTCGGCCTCTACGTCGCAGAGCTTGAAGTCCAGGCGCGAGAGGTTGATGGAGACGGGCAGCGGGGGCAGGCCGCTCCGGACGCGCTCCTGGTAGTCGCGGCACACCCGCTCGGCGACCCACAGGTCGGCCTTGTGGATGAGGCGGGCGCGTTCCAGCTCGCCGATGAAGGACAGCGGCGGCAGGAAGCCGTAGACCGGGTCGATCCAACGGACGAGCGCCTCGCACTCCACGACCTCGCCGCTGTCGACCTGGATGATGGGCTGGTAGTACACACGGAGCCATTCGTTGGCCACGGCCTCGTCTATGTGAGAGACGATGTAGGCCCGGCGTTCGTCGTCGCGGCGCAGCTCGTCGTCGTACAGGCGCCAGAACTGGTCATAGCGGCCTTTTACGCTGCGGCAGGCGGCGCGAGCCCGGTCGCAGGCCACGCCGATGTCCTCGCTGCGGTCGAGGTAGAGGTACACGCCCGCCTTGAGCGGCATGCCCAGGCGCCCGTGCAGGTCGAAGGTCTTGTTGAAGGTCTGGGCGAGGCGCGACTCGTACTCGTCGCTGTAGCTCATGACCACGAAACGGTCGTCGGCGAAGCGGGAGACCAGGCGCCGCGGAAACGCCTCGCGCAGGATCTTTGCGACGTCGCGCAGCAGGTCGTCGCCCTCCTGGTAGCCGTGGTCCTCGTTGTAGGCCTTGAAGTTCTCCAGGTCGAAATAGATGAAGGTGACGACCTTGTCGTCGTCGGCGATCGAGTCGATGATGTTGCGAGCTCGCGTCTCGAAGGCGCGCATGTTGGGCAGGCCCGTGAGCTGGTCAACGGCCGTGGACTTGAGGTTGCCGCCGATGATGCCGGCGAGCTCCTCCGTCTGCATGAGCTCTGGGTCAAAGGCCGCCCCACGGATCTGCAGGCGCCCCGCGTGCTGCGCCTGGGCCAGACGCGCGTCGGCGTGGCGAATCATCTCGGAGAGCTCAGCCTCGCTGCGCGCGGTGCCAAAGACGTAGCCCACCGAGCTGCCGGGGCTCACGTTGTAGGCGGCGCCGCACGCCTGCGCCAACCCCTCGAAGCAACCGCGCGCCTGAGCCTCGAACTCGTCGTTGGTCATCTCGCCAATCATGAGGAGGAACTCACGCTCGTTGTAGCGGTACACGCGCCGCGCGCCAAAGGCGTCCACGAGGACCTGCGCATAGGTCTTCAGGATGCCTTCTCCCACCTCGTGGCCGAACGCCTCGTTGTAGAAAGACAGGTCATCGATGCGGGTAAACGCCACGATGAGCCTCTGGTCAACGTAGACGCGCAGCTCGCTGTCGAGCGCATAACGGTTCTTGAGTCCGGTGAGGGCGTCGGTGCGCGCGTGGAGCTCCGCATCCACCGAGAGCCTCACGTCGGAGAGACGCTCGCGCAGCAGCAGCCAGGTGAGCGTGAACGACGCAATGCAGGCGATGGGCAGGAAGCTCAGGTCTTTGGCGAAGACCTCCAGCGGCTTGGTCGCCCAAGCGCAGATCAGGAACAGGACGACCCACACGGCCGTGTAGGACATCACGCGGGAAGGTTTGTCGAGGATAAAGAGCGGAAGCGAGATCACGAAGAGCAGGAACGTGACAGTGGCGTTGCCCGGGTCGAGGAAGGAGCCGAGCAGGACGGACATGACCCATGCGGGCACCTGCAGCAGGTACATCGCCAGGATGGAATTGCCCCCGAGCGCGTCCTCGATGTGGTCGCACAGGAGCATGGCGATGCCGTAGGCGACGAAGGACACGAAGAAGGGCAGCGCGAGCGGCCAGTTCCCCAGGAAGATGCGCGCCAAGCCGCTGGCTCCGCACACCACGAAGCCGTACAGGCAGAAATAGGCGATCAGGACATGGTTGCGCTTGATGATCTCCGACCTGTAGGGGCCGGACAGGGGATCGAAGGGCGCAGGAGTATGGTCGGTGTCTCCGCTCACGGCAGACCTTTCTCGTGGGCAAACTCCTTCTATGATATAGGCCGTCG
>CACXFF010000386.1 GCA_902766805.1 uncultured Coriobacteriaceae bacterium
CCGCCCACACGGTCACGAACATGTTGGCGTTGTTCTGGCGGCAGAGGTTGAGATTGGCGCTGTGGACGGCATCGGCCAGGTCCATACCCGACGTAATGTAATTGCCCAGCTCGCTTTTGGCTGCCATCATGAAGAGGCTCGCGGGGATGCCCTTGCCGCTCACGTCGGCGATGAGGAAGCCCAGGGTGTGGTCGTCGATGAGGAAGAAGTCGTAGAAGTCGCCGCCCACCTCGCGCGCTGCGTTCATGCTCGCGTAGATGTCGAAGGCGCGCAGGTCAGGGAAGGGCGGGAAGCTGCGCGGCAGGGCGCTCTCCTGGATGGCCTTGGCCGTTGCCAGGTCGCGCTCTATGCGGGCGCTCTCGGCAGCGATAGCCTTGCGCAGGGCTGCCACGGTGCGGTTGATGTCGTCGGAAAGCGAGGCGAACTCCGTGCTGTTGCGCACGTCGACCTCGGCTTCGAGGTCGCCGGCGGTGATCTTGTCGAGGGTGCCGTTGACCTGCCAGATGCTGCTCACGACCACGTGCCTGATGAGCACGTAGATGGCGGCGAACAGTGCGGCGAAGATCAGCACCTCCATGAAGGTCGTGGTGAGCACCGAGATGTCGCGCGCCTCGTTGGCCTCGCTCACGGGCAGCAGGGCGATGATACGGAAGCCCTCGACGCCCTCGTAGATGCTGTAGTAGTTGACGCCGTGCAGCTCGACGGTGAAGATGCTGCCTTCTTCGCTCTGCTCTGCGCTGTTGGTGATTGCCTGGGCGTCGGAGGTCGTCACGATAACCCCGTCGCGCGTAGCCACCACCTGGCCGCGCTCGGTGAGCACCATGACCATGCCGTTGTGTCCCACGTGGCGGTTGTTCACGGCGGACTTCACCTTGGAGCCGAGGTCGTCGATGAAGTGCGTCGCATCGTAGCTCACTTGGACCATGCCGTCCGGCACGCGCACCGCTGCGAATTTGCGCCACATCGTGCTGTCGATGGTCATGGGCTGGTAGGCCTGTACGATGTAGGACGAACTTCCCCTGTTGAGGAGCTTGAGGAACTCGGCGGACTGCGTGCCGGACGCCATGTCGAAGCCCACGTACATGGGGTCGCTGCTGGCGACGATGATGCCGTTGTTGTCGATGGCGTGCACCTCGCTGACGTCGAGCGCTTCCACGATGGCCTGGAGCTGCTCCTCGTCGGTGTCGGCAACCCTGCCCACGATGTCGGCGGCCCTGCGCGTGAGCGCGATGAGGTTCTCGTCCGACGCGTCCAGGATGTCGTCGTGCACGTCGCTGATGGACTGCTGGAGGGTGTTCATGCTATTGGTGTAGGCGACGTTTTCCTGCAAGAGGTACGTGAAGCCCACGCTGGCGAAAAAGCCGACCACCACGACGGCGAGCATGCCTGCCTGGATGGTCTGCGAGATGTCTTTGGTGGACGCGCGCTGGAAGGGTTTGTACCCGCTTGTCCATGCGATGAGGAGCCCCGCGAGCGCCACGGAGAGACCCGTGCAGCTGATCATCGGCAGAGAGCAGGCGCGTGCCACCGCGACGGCATGCGCGGAGTCGTCGAGATGGGTGAGGATGACGAGGAGCAGGTGCAGGACCTCGGCGACCATGCCGACGGCCATCGCGAGCGGCCAGCTGGGCTTGCGGTCGTCGAAAACGTAGCGGTTGAGCAGGGCAGCGTAGAAGCCCACCGCGATGGTGGCCACGCTACAGGCGACGCGCGTGTAGACCCCTCGGCCCCACAGCACGGAGAACCAGCGCTCCACGCCGCCGATGATGCCTGCCATGATGCCCGCAGGGCTGCCGAAGTACAGGCCTGCCACCAGCGGGGCGGCGTCACGGACGTTCATGGTGGCATCTTGGGTATCGATGCCGAACTCCGTGCCAAAGACGGCGATCGCTCCGAACACGAACCCGCAGAGGAGTTGGCGAGGCCAATACGACATGTCCTTGAGTGGGCCACGGTCAAACGCTACGGTGAGCAGCCAGCCCATGGCGACGGGCAGGAGGGTCGCAAAAGCGAACTGTAAGATGATGCTAATCTGAGGCATAAGTCTCGTCCTTCGGCCGACAAACATACCCTACAGCTTAGCGCTTTGTCTGACATGAGAAGCGCACGCTTTGTAATGAGGGCGCGGACGGGCCTTGGACGTGCGCGAACTGGCGCTGCAAGCCGAACAAAGTTTGCCGCTCTTGTGAGGAAGAATCGAAAATTCGTTCGGGTATCTTTTTTGTCCGACCTCAGCCTAAACTAGAAGGTCATGGCACTGAGTGGAGAGGAAGCCCATGGCCGAGGAGAACATCGTCATCCGCGGGGCGCGCGAACACAACCTCAAGAACGTCTCGCTTACTATCCCGCGCAACGAGCTCGTGGTGATCACGGGCCTGTCGGGCTCGGGCAAGTCGAGCTTGGCCTTCGACACGATCTACGCCGAGGGCCAGAGGCGCTACGTGGAGAGCCTCTCATCGTACGCGCGCATGTTCTTGGGGCAGATGGACAAGCCCGACTTGGACTCTATCAGCGGCTTGTCTCCCGCGGTCTCCATCGACCAAAAGACCACTTCGCGCAACCCGCGCTCCACGGTGGGCACGGTCACGGAGATCTATGACTACCTGCGCCTGCTCTATGCGCGCGTGGGCACGCCGCACTGCCCAGAGTGCGGCCGCGAGATCGAGCGTCAGACCACCGACCAGGTGGCCGACAAGGTCATGGCACACGCGCAAGGGCGCCGAGCGCTCGTGCTGGCGCCCGTGGTTATCGGCCGCAAGGGCGAATACGCCAAGCTCTTCGAGGACCTGCAGAAGGAGGGCTTCTCCCGCGTGCGCGTGGATGGCGAGGTGCGCGACCTGTCTGAGGAGATTCGCCTAGACAAGAAGCTCAAGCACACGATCGAGGTCGTGGTGGACCGTATCGTGATCCGTGAGGGCTCTACGCGGCGCATTGCCGAGGCCGTGGAGAACGCCACGCGCCTGGCGGACGGCAAGGTGGGCTTCTTCCTCATGGCGGACCGCGATGACCCCGAGCACAAGCCCGACGAGCTGTTGCAGTATTCGCTCGCCCTAGCCTGCCCCGAGCACGGCCACTCTATCGACGACCTGCAGCCGCGCGACTTCTCGTTCAACGCCCCCTATGGCGCGTGCCCCGATTGCCTGGGCATCGGCAGCAGGGAAGAGGTGGACCCGTC
>CACXFF010000387.1 GCA_902766805.1 uncultured Coriobacteriaceae bacterium
CTCGGCACGCGTGTGCATGCCACCGGCAGCCTTCACATGGCAGCGCTCTCCCACCGTCTGGCGCATGAGGGCCACGTCATGCACCGTGGCGCCGCCCGTGGAGAAGCCCGTGCTGGTCTTGACGAAGTCGGCGCCGGCTGCCACCGAGCACTCGCAGGCACGCACGATCTCGTCGTGGCTGAGCAGGCAGCACTCCAAGATGACCTTGACCGCCGCAGGCTTGGCAGCCTCGACCACGGCGCGGATGTCCTCGGTCACGAAGGCGTCGTCGCCGTCCTTGAGGCGGCCGACGTTCACGACCATGTCGATCTCGGTCGCGCCGTCCGCCACGGCCTGGCGCGTCTCGAGGGCCTTGGCCTGTGTGGAGCAGGCGCCCAGCGGGAAGCCCACCACGACCGTCACGCCCACGCCCGAGCCCGCCAGCCGCTCGGCGACCAACGAGGTCCAGCAGGAGTTCACGCAGACCGTGGCGAAGTGGTGCTCGAGCGCCTCGTCACAGATGCGCTCGACGTCGGCACGCTGCGCGTCCTGCTTGAGGATGGTGTGGTCAATGTAGCTTGCGAGGTTCATGGAAGGTCCTTTCGGTCGTCGGGCAAACGGCTACGCAGCCCTGCTAGCTGAGGATACGCTTGCGCAGGCGCGCCTTGGTCGCCTCGTCGGCAAACGAGGCGTCCACCGCATTGAGCAGGAGGCTGCCCGCCTCGTATTCATTGAGGTTGTAGATGCAGGTCATGAGCAGGAACTCGCGACAGGCGTCGGTGCACGAGACCGACATGTTGTCGGCGTTGACCGTGAGGCTCACGCCTGACTCCATCAGGCTGCGCAGCGGAAACGCCCGCAGGGTCTCGACCGCGCCCGTCTGCACCTCGCTCGTGGGGCAGAGCTCCAAGGTGACGCCGCGCTCGGCGATGTCGGCAAGCAGCTGGGGGTCCTGCGCTGCAGATACGCCGTGGCCGATGCGCGTCGCGCCGAAGTCCAAGGCAGCGCGCACGCTCTCGGGACCCGCCGCCTCGCCGGCGTGTATCGTGAAGGGAAGCCCGAGCTCGCGCGCGTAGGCGAAGAGGTCGGCGAACTCCGCCGTGGGATAGAGGGCCTCGGCGCCCGCGAGGTCCACCGCCACCACGCTTTGGTCGCGGTACTCCGCCGCCAGGGCGAAGGTCTCGCGGTTCGCGGCCTCGTTGCCACGGCCGCGCATGGCGCACAGGATCAGGCGCGCGTCGAAGTCCGAACGCTCCAAGCCCCGCAGCACGGCCTGCACCGCCTCGCGCTGGCCCATGCCGCGCTCGCCGTGGTGCTGAGGGGCGAAGCGCAGCTCCGCATACAGCAAGCCGCGCGCCCGCAGGTCCTCCTGCAACAGGTAGGTGCACTCCTCGAGCTGCTCGGGCGTCTGGAGCAGCGCCAAGGGGAGGTTGAACTTGGACAGGTAGAGGTTGAGGTCGCGCGCGTGCGTGTCGGCCGTGAGCATGTCGAAGAGCTCGGCATCGGTGTACTCGTCCAAGGACGGTCCCCCCAGCTGGGCCAGGATGCGGGCCATGGTGGGCGAGACCGAGCCGTCTATGTGCAGATGCAGGTCAACGTAGTTTTGGTAGAGCATGTCGCCTCCCTCGAGCGTTCCATTCCCCCATCATACGCCCGAACGCGTCGCCCCACGGGCCACGGAGGAAGCCAGCCCTGCCAGCGTAAGAAAAAGGGGAGGAACCCGAAGGTCCCTCCCCCACGTTGGCTCTGTGAGCTGGGCTTACTCGCCGAGCTTCTTGGCGCCACCGTTGGACTTGATCTTGGCCTGGGCAGCCGCGAGGCGCGCGATGGGCACGCGGAACGGCGAGCAGGACACGTAGTCAAGGCCGAGGTCGTAGTAGACCTGGATGGAGTCGGGATCGCCGCCGGTCTCGCCGCAGACGCCGCACACCATGTTGGGGTTGGTGTCCTTGCCGCCGTTGACGCCGAGCTCGACGAGACGGGCCACGCCGCGGTCGACGGTCGCGAACGGGTTGATCTTGATGAGCTTCTCCTCGAGGTAGGTGTCCATGAAGGAGGACTCGACGTCGTCA
>CACXFF010000388.1 GCA_902766805.1 uncultured Coriobacteriaceae bacterium
CCTTCCTGGACAAACACGCCTACAAGCTCATCCAAGAATCGCTTCCCGCCACGGGCGCGCAGTCGAGCGCCGCGCCAGCCGACCCCGGCAGCGAAGCGTAGCCGCACAGTGTCCCTTTGTTACCGTGAAGCCGAAGGCTCTGGGGTAACAAAGGGTGGCTAGCCGAGACGGCCGGCGAGGTCGTCGACGAACTGCTCGGCCACGCGGCCACTCACGCCGCCATGGCGGATCTCCCAACGGTCGGCGAGCAGCAGCAGGCGCTCTTCGGTCAGCGGCAGGTCGTCTACCAGCACTTCGTTGGCCAAGGCGTCGGCAAGCTTGTCCTGGGCGTGCGCGAGGACTATGTCGTGGTAGAGCTTGCGGTTGGGCGAGTCGTAGCGGATGGCGAGGCCAAAGCGCGCGGAGAGGGAGAGCTTCTCCTCCACCGTGTCGGAATGGTGCAGGTCTTCCTCGCTCGCCCGGTCGTTGCGGTCGTTCCAAGTCTCGCGGATGAGATGGCGCCGATTGGACGTCGCGTACACCAGCACGTTCTCCGGCCGGGACTCCACGCCGCCCTCGAGGACCGCCTTCAGGTACTTGTACTCCACCTCTTCGGACTCGAAGGACAGGTCGTCGATGAAGACCACGAAGCGGTAGTTGCGGTGCTTGATGGCCTCGATCACCGCGGGCAGCTCGTGACACTGGTGCTTGTAGACCTCCACGAGGCGCAGGCCGCGGTCGTAGTAGTGCGCTGCGAGGGCCTTCACGCTGGTGGACTTGCCCGTGCCCGCGTCGCCGTAGAGCAGGGCGTCGTTGGCGGGACGGCCGGCCAGGAAGGCCTCGGTGTTGGCGACGAGCTGCTCCTTCTGCCGCTCGTAGCCCACGAGCTCCTCCAGGCGCGTGACCTGCGTGTTGTTGACCGGCACGAACTCCAGCGCGCCAGCGCGGTACGCCGGCTGCACGTAGGCATTGGCAAAAGGCTCGCCCGCCTCGGCACGGCGGATGCGGAACGAGCTGTTGAGCCCAAAGAAGCCCACGCCCACGCGCTCGTAGGCCTGCGTCAGCAGCTCGAAGGCCTCGGCCCCGTTCACGGCTCCCGCAAGCGTGTCGGACAGGGCGCGTACCTGCGCCGCGATGCCCGCGTGGTAGTTGCCCGCGGCCTTCGGGATGGAGGTCCAGTCTCGGATGGCCGTGAGGGCAGGAGCGTTCAGCAGCTGTGCCAACGGGTCCAGGTCATAACGCATGATCTGCAGCAGGACGTCCAGGTCATGCACCGCGAGCTGGTTGACGCTGCCGCCCGGCGTCACGCCGCGGCGCTCGGTGGTGAGGGAGAAGGAGTTCTCGCAGGTCAGCAGCTTGTAGGCGAGGTAGTCGCGCCACAGGTCCCCGTCGAAGCCATAGAGGGTCGCCACGTCCAGCAGCTTCTTGACCAGCGCGTTCACCGTAGCCGTGAGCTCCACGCGGTCCACGGAGCGGGAGCGATAGGTCGCTTGGCCGAGCCCTTCCAGGATGGGGTCGTGCGCGAGGTCGGAATAGAGCACCAGCTGGGCGAGGAGAGCGTGCATGGGAGTCCTTTCGGGGCTTTTGGGGTGAGAAAAGGGGCGGCGGACCCGCGAGCCCGCCGCCCCTCGTACCAGCGCAGTTGGCTAGGACAGGATGGCGCCCTTGTCCGCCGAGCTCACGAGCTTGGCGTAGCGCGCCAGGTAGCCCGTGGTCACCTTGGGCGGCGGGCACACCCACGCGGCGCGGCGCGCGGCCAGCACGTCGTCGGGAACGTCGAGGGTGATGCGGTTGTTGGCGATGTCGATGGAGATGATGTCGCCCTCCTCCACCAGCGCGATGGTGCCGCCGGCAGCCGCCTCGGGAGAGACGTGGCCAATGCTCGCGCCGCGCGTGGCACCGGAGAAGCGGCCGTCGGTGATGAGCGCGACCGAGTCGCCCAAGCCCATGCCCACGATGGCGGACGTCGGGTTGAGCATCTCGCGCATGCCAGGGCCGCCCTTGGGACCCTCGTAGCGGATGACCACCACGTCGCCGGCCACGATCTGACGGTCGTAGATGGCGGCGATGGCGTCGTCCTCGGAGTCGAACACACGTGCGGGGCCGGTGTGCTGCATCATCTTGGGATCCACGGCGCTCTGCTTGACCACGCAACCGTCCTCGGCGAGGTTGCCCTTGAGCACGGCGATGCCGCCCTCGGGAGAATACGGGTTGTCAATCGGGCGGATGATCTGGGGGTCGCGGTTCTCGTGGCCGTCGATGTTCTCCCCCATCGTGTAGCCCGTGCAGGTGAGGACGTCCAGGTTGAGCAGGTCCTTCTTGGCCAGCTCGTTCATCACGGCATACACGCCGCCAGCCGCGTAGAGGTCCTCCATGAAGGTGTCGCCGACAGGGGCCAGGTGGCAGAGGTTGGGCGTGCGACGCGAGATGTCGTTGGCGTGGTCGAGGGAGATCTCCACGCCCGCCTCGTGCGCGATGGCCGGCAGGTGGAGCATCGTGTTGGTCGAGCAGCCGAGGGCCATGTCCACGGTCTCGGCGTTTTCGAAGGCCTCGGGCGTCATGATGTCGCGCGGGCGGACGTCGGCCTCGACGAGCTTCATGATCTGCATGCCGGCGAGCTTGGCCAGGCGGATGCGCGCGGAGTACGGCGCAGGCACGGTGCCGTTGCCGGGCAGGGCCATGCCGATGGCCTCGGTGAGGCAGTTCATGGAGTTGGCGGTGTACATGCCCGAGCAGCTGCCGCAGGACGGGCAGGCGTTGAGCTCGTAGTCGCGCACGCCGTCCTCGTCCAAGGTGCCGGCGGCGTAGGCGCCCACGGCCTCGAACATGTGGGACAGGCAGGTGCGGCGGCCGTCGGAGAGCCTGCCGGCGAGCATGGGGCCGCCGGAGACAAAGATCGTGGGCACGTTGACGCGCGCGGCGGCCATGAGCAGGCCAGGAACGTTCTTGTCGCAGTTGGGGATCATGACCAGGCCGTCGAACTGGTGCGCGATGGCCATGGCCTCGGTGGAGTCGGCGATGAGGTCACGCGTGACCAGCGAGTACTTCATGCCAACGTGGCCCATGGCGATGCCGTCGCACACGGCGATGGCCGGGAACTCGATGGGCGTGCCACCCGCGGCGCGGATGCCGGCCTTCACGGCCTCGGCGATCTTGTCGAGGTTCATGTGGCCGGGGACGATCTCGTTGTAGGAGCACACGACGCCGATCATCGGGCGGTCGAACTCCTCCTCGGTGAGGCCGAGGGCGTACAGCAGGCTGCGGTTGGGCGCGCGGCCCACGCCGTTCTTGATGTTGTCGGACTGCATGGGGCTTCCTCTCTAGCGGCCGAAATTGGCTGCTTGCTAGCTTACGGCAGCGCGGCGCAGCGCAGGACAGCTAGTTACACGCCCGAAGCACAGGCCCGTGTTACCGTAGAGCCTTCGGCTCTGGGGTAACAAGAGCGCCCGTGTTACCGGGAAGCCGAAGGCTCTGGGGTAACACGGGGCCGTTGGGCGACGGAGGAGGTGGGAGGCGCAGCGGAAAAGTTATGATGCAAGCGGCAAAGTGGACACAGGTCACGTGGGGGGCGCGAATGGCAACGGTGCTGGAGGAGTACGAGGCCTTGGGCCCCGCATTCGCCAAGCGTTCGCTGCAGCTCCTCCAAAGCCCGCACGCGCGTGCGTACCTCGCCATCTTCCATGCGCTTTTTGTTGACGCGTCCGAGAGCATCTCTGCCGAGGACGTTCACGCCGCGGTTGACCGCCACCTCCAGGCACTCTGGTCCGCGGGCTATCGCGACATTCCGTCCGAGGCGGCGCCCGACGAAGCCCCTGGCGACATCCGCCCAGCGCCCGCCGCCGCCCCCGCGCCCCAACGCCCCAAATCCGGCCGTGACGTGTGCCGGCACCTCATCCACCACTACCGTTGGCTGGAGACTATCGCGCGTCCCGACGGCAGCGTGGCCTACCGCCTGACCTCCGAGGCGGCCGAGACGATGGAGCTCGTGGACCGCTTGGGCGCGACCTCGTCGGTGTTGGGCGCCTCGCGCATGCACACGCTCATGGACGAGATCGCCCGCGTGAGCGTCCTGTTCTCGCCCGACTACGAGACCGGCCACGAGATCCTGCGTGCCCAACTCGAGCAGGCCAAACGACGCCTCGAGCAGTACGAGCTGCGCGGCGAGCCCCAACAGCTCAGCGAAGAGCAGGCCCAGGACGCCATCAACAACATCCTCGAGCTCATGAGCCACCTGCCGGTCGACCTCAGGCGCCTGGAGGAGGACGTCCACGCCCAAGGCATTGGCCTCATGGAGCTCTTCCGCGAGGACCAACGGCCGCTCGGCACGCTCATCGCCGAGTACGTCGAGCACGGAAACCACCTGATAGACGACACGGAGTACGGCAGGAGCTACCTCGATACGCTGCGCGTGATGGGCGACCAGCGCGCCTCGGTGGACCTCGACGACAAGCTCGAGAGCATCGCGTCGTCCGAAGTGTTGGCGGCCTCGCGTTGGGAGCAGAGCCGCAAGCTGCGCGACGCGTGGAGCCGCATCCGCACGGGCATCTCGTTGGTCAACGACGAGCAGCTGCGTTCGTCGCGCGTGATCAACCGCACGGTGAGCAGTCGCGAAGCACTGCGCAACCGCGAGCTCTCGCGTGCCCTGCGCGAGCTGGAGGCCGAGGCTTACCGTTGGGCGGCGAGTGTGACGCCGATGACTGAAGGTCCCTTCCGCGCTGCCGTGGGAGACTGGTCCGCGCCGTCGTTGCGCACGCGCCTGCAAGCGCCGCAAGCACCCCTCCCGCCGGCCAAGCTGCAGGTAGAGCCCGCGCCACCAGCCCTGACGATGGAGGAGCTGCAGCGTCTGGGAGGTCCCCAGCGTGCCCGCATCCTCGACGCCATCGCCCGAGAGCTGCCGGCCGACACGCGCATCTGCAACCTCGCCCAAGCCTTCAACCGGCTTCCGGCCAAGCTCAGGCGTCCCGTGGAGGTGGCGGGCCTCGTGCAGTTGGCCAGCGACCTTGGCATGGACCCCTCCGATTTGGCCCGCGAGCCCTACGAGTGCGTCGACCTGGACGGCAACCCGAGCGTGTGGGTGGGTCCGGCGCTCCTCGTCACACCCGGTGAACTGACCCGAGCAAGGGAGGTCGCGCGCCATGACTGACGCCAACGATCCGCACACAGCAGGCTTGCGACAAGCCGCCGCGACCTCAGCCGCAGGCGACTCCGCACTAGACAGCGAGACCTTGGACGCCGAGGCATACGAGGAGGAAGCCCTCGGAGCCACGGCCCACGGCAAGCTCTTCGAGGCTGACACGGGCGACCTGGACGTCCTGGCGCGGCGTGCCCTCACCGGTCTGCTTGCCAAGCCGAGCGTGAGCGCCGTGGGCGAGCCCGACCTCTTCCAGCTTGTGCTCAAGCACGAGGCCGAGCTGCGGCGCGACCTCAACAACCTCGGCCTGGCGCTCACTGTCTCGCAGCGCTACGGCGTCGCGTGGGCA
>CACXFF010000389.1 GCA_902766805.1 uncultured Coriobacteriaceae bacterium
ACGACCTGTCGCGCGGCACCTTCCGCGTGCGCGGTGACACCGTCGACGTCTTTCCACCTTATGCCGAAAACCCCCTGCGCATCGGCTTTTTTGGCGACGAGGTCGACATCATTGCCGAGATCGACCGCGCGACCGGTGAGGTCGTGCGTGAGTTCGAGTCCATTCCCATCTGGCCCGCCTCGCACTACGTCACTGAGCGCCCCAAGGTCAACCACGCACTCTCCACCATACGCGACGAGCTGGACGCGCGCGTGGCCGAGCTGCGCGCCGCCGACAAGCTCCTCCAGGCCCAACGCCTGCAGGAGCGCACGAGCTACGACCTCGAGATGCTGGAGAACATGGGCTTCTGCAACGGCATCGAGAACTACTCGCGCCATCTGGACGGCCGAGGCCCGGGCGATCCTCCCTATTCGCTCATAGACTATTTCCCGCGAGACATGCTCTGCATCATCGACGAGTCCCACGTGACGGTCCCGCAGATCCGCGGCATGCACGAGGGCGACCGCTCCCGCAAGGTGACGCTGGTGGAGCATGGCTTCCGCCTGCCGAGCGCGCTGGACAACCGCCCGCTGCGCTTCGACGAGTTCGAGGCGCGCATCCCGCAGTTCATCTACGTATCCGCAACGCCGGGAGACTACGAGGAGTCGGTGACGCAGCAGGAGGTGGAGCAGATCATCCGTCCCACGGGCCTGCTCGACCCCCAGATTGAAGTGCGTCCCGTACGCGGGCAGATCGACGACCTGGTGGACGAGATCAAGCTGCGCACCGCGCGCAAGGAGCGCGTGCTCGTCACCACGCTCACCAAACGCATGGCCGAGGACCTCACCGAGCACCTGCTCGACGAGGGCGTGCGCGTCAACTACATGCACTCCGACACCAAGACGCTCGACCGCGTGGACATCATCCGCGACCTGCGCCAGGGCAATATCGACGTGCTGGTGGGCATCAACCTGCTGCGCGAGGGCCTCGATATTCCCGAGGTGTCGCTCGTGGCCATCCTCGACGCCGACAAGGAGGGCTTCCTGCGCAACCGACGCTCGCTGATCCAGACCATGGGGCGTGCGGCACGTAACGTGAGCGGTGAGGTCATCATGTACGCCGACGTCGTCACCGACTCCATGAAGGAGGCCATCACCGAAACGCGTCGCCGCCGCGCCCTGCAGGAGGCCTACAACGAGGAGCACGGCATAGAGCCGCAGACGGTGCGCAAGGCCATATCGGATATCTCGAGCTTCTTGGCCGAGGCGACGGAGACGTTGGAGGGCAAGCAGCGCGCGACGGGCGCGGGCAGCCACGGAGAGTTCTTCACGCCCGCCGCGGGCGAGTTGGATCGGTCGCTCCTGTCCGACGACGACCGCGCGCGCGAGGCGGCACAGGCGGTGGCGGCCGAACTGTCCCAGCTGCCACGCGAGGAAGTCGCGCGCATCATGTCCTCGCTGGAGGAGGAGATGATCGCTGCCTCGGCCGAGATGGATTTCGAGCGGGCCGCTCGGGTGCGCGATCAGCTCGTCCACCTGCGCGCCGCGCTGGAAGACACGAGCGAGGAGGACGTCATGCGTCGCCTGAAGCAAGGTGCGCGCAAGGGCAGCTACCACGCCAGCCGCAAGCGCGTGAACAGCCGTCGCTTCAAGTCTTAGCCGCCGCTTTCGCTCCTTGCTGCGGGCGAGAGCGCAGCTTGGCGTCACGGCTTGTGGGCGGGGGAGCGTGCGCCGCACACGGGCATGAGAGCGCGAGAGCACGTGCTTCGGGCCAGGGCTGCCCATGCGTCCCGCATCGGCACGCTGCGTCGGCATTGCCAGCCGGGCGAGCCTGAGGAACGGTTCCACGGGCTCGCCCGCGCGCGGTCGTCGTCCGGGCCTCTTGCCTCCGCCAACGGGCCCTTGGCCCCTGGCCCGCAGCCCTTGGCCCTCAGTCCTTGGCCCCTGGCCCGCAGCCCTTGGCAGCTGTCCCTTAGCCCTTGGGGACCTGCAGGATGTAGATGTCGCCGTCTGCGGGGTCGATCGAGAACGGGTCCGAGGTGATGGAGAGCTTGAGGTCGCTTCCCTCGTGCATAAGCCACAGCTTGTAGCCGACGCCCAGCTCCGTGCCCTTGCTCGCCAGGTACCAGCACTCCGTGTTCCACGGCTCCACGTGGAAGGGTATGCCCGTCACGTCGTGGGCGGCCTTGTCTGCCGTGTGGTGGGACACGAAGGTCCCCTGCGCGCCATGCCCGTGCAAGGGCAGTGCGTCGAGGGTCGCCGTGCTGTGGGCGGGGTCGCTGCAGTCGATCGTGACGAAGAAGTTGGAGGTTCCCTCGCCGTGGCCGGCACCCGCACAGGCCTTTCCGTCGTCATAGCTATTGGCAAGGTCGTCCAGCTTGGCGCTCCAGATGCCGCTGAAGGCCTTCGCTTGGCTCAGGACTCCCTCGTCAGCCCAGCGTCCGTTGCTGTCCACGTAGTAGCCGCCATCGACCACACGGCTCGTACACAGGGAACCGTCCTCCGCGAAGTAATACCAGTCGCCGCCCAGCTCGTACCAGCCCGTGACCATGGCGCCCGAGCTGTCCGTCAGGTACGTGTCGTCGAGCAAGACCACCCAGCCCACGGTCAAGGCGTCGCCCTTCATGGGATCGAGGTAGTACCACTTCCCGTTCAACGCCTGCCAACCCGACAGCCTCTCGCCCGAGTCCGCGAGGAGGTACCAGTCGCCGCCTAGCTCGAGCCAGCCCGCGGCCATGACGCCTGACTCGTTGAAGTAGTAGCTTTTGCCATCGATGGACTGCCAGCCGATGGTCATGATGTCGCTGTTGAGCGGATCGAGGTAGTACCAGCTGCCACCCTCCTGCTGCCAACCGCTCAGGCGCACGCCGCTCCCGGAGAAGAGGTACCAGTCGCCCGCGATCTGCTGCCAGCCGGTCGCCATGGCGCCAGAGTCCGCGAAGTGGTACCAGACGCTGCCGTCATGCATCCAACCCTTGAGCATCTGCCCGTTGGCGGCAAAGAAATACCAGGTGCCGTCGATGAGCTTCCAGCCCTTGGCCGCCGGCCCCGCCTCCTCGAAGTAGTACCACGTCCCGCCGTAGCTTCTCCAGCCCGTGACCATCCAACCGGCGTCGTCGAAGCCATAGCTCTCATAGGAATCGGTGCTGGGGTTGTAGATGGTGGCGACCACTCCGTGGGGGTAGCTGCCGTCTTCGTAGAGGTACCACCACCTCTGTGCCGAAGCGGACCACTGCCATACGCCTTCCATCATGCAGACCCTGAGCTCTGAGGGGTTGGCGACGGCTGTGGCTGGCAGCGTGACGCCCAGACCGAAGGCCAGGGCGCCCGCGCCGAGCGCAAGGGCGCCGCGCCTGCCAATCCGCATGTCCTTCTCCGTGCCGCGCTGTGTGCCCTGCATGTTCCTCAGCCCCCTCGCCCATGGTCGCCCGGACGGGCCCAAGCCGCCCCTTGGCATCCATCATGGCAGCGAGCCGGGGCGTTGGGGTCGAGGATGCGGCGTGCGGGACGAATCGCCCAGGCCAGAGGACGCGTCGGCATGCCGCGCTGTCCGCAGGCGCGCAACCGCCAGGCGCCTGTTTCCATACATCTACGCATGGATACTTGTCCAAAGGCCCTGCGCTTACGCCCCAAGAGGCACCCTCCCAAACGCAGGGGCATGGGTAGGCGTCCGTGCGCCGCACGGCATGTCGCGACCGGGCCTTCCTTAGGCCCGATACGTCGCGATGAGCGCCTCGGCCACGCGCAGGCCGTCGGTGGCGGCGCTCATGATGCCGCCGGCATAGCCCGCACCTTCGCCGCAGGGATAGAGGCCGCGCGTGCTCACCGATTCCAGGTTGGGCCCACGGGTCACGCGCACCGGGCTCGACGAACGGCTCTCCACGCCCGTGAGCACGGCATCGGCGAGGTTGTAGCCCGCGATCCTGCGGTTCATGAGGGGGATGGCCTCGGCCATGCCCTCCAGGATGTACGCGGGGAGGCAGCCTTCCAGCGTCCCAAACGCGACGCCGCGTGGGTAGGTGGGCACCACATCGCCGGCGGCACTGCTCGGCACGCCCTGCAGGAAGTCTCCTACGAGTTGCGCCGGCGCCACATAGCCACCGCCGCCCAGCTCGAACGCCGCGCGCTCGCAACGACGCTGTAGGTCTACGCCTGCGAGCACCGCGTCGCTGGGGAGGTCGGCGGGATTCACGTTCACCAGCAGGCCGGCATTGGCGTTGGCCCCGGCGCGTGCCGCCAGGCTCATGCCGTTGGTCACCACGCCGCCTGGCTCGCTCGCGGCCGCCATGACGTAGCCGCCTGGGCACATGCAGAAGGAGTAGCAGCTCCGGTCATTGCTCAGGTGTTCCACGAGCTTGTAGGGGGCAGCGCCCAGCACGGGCGACCCGGCATGCCTGCCATACTGGGCTTGGTCGATGAGCGCCTGGGGGTGCTCGATGCGCACGCCCATGGCGAACGCCTTGCGTTCCATGGTCACGTGGCGGGCGAGCAGCAGGTCGTAGACATCGCGTGCCGAATGGCCGCACGCGAGCACCAGCTGCTGCGTGGCCACCCGTTCCTCGGCGCCCTCGTGCGTGAGGGTCACGGACCGCAGCGCCCCGCCCACGACCTCCAGATCGCTCAGGCGCGTGCGTAGGCGCACCTCGCCGCCGAGCGCCTGGATCTGTGCCAGCAGCTCGGTGACCACCACGGGCAGCACGTCGGAGCCCACGTGGGGCTTGGCGTCGTAGAGGATGCGCCCGGCGGCGCCCGCTTGGGCGAGGGCACGCAGGATCAGGCGGTGCGCGGCGCTCTTGGTTCCCGTGGCGAGCTTGCCGTCCGAAAAGGTGCCGGCGCCGCCCAGGCCGAACTGCACGTTGGACTCTGGGTCGAGCTCGCCGGTCTGCTCGAAGTGGCGCACGGCCCGTGTGCGTCGCGTCGCGTCGTCGCCGCGTTCCACCAGCAGAGGCTCCAGTCCCGCATGGGCGAGCGCGAGCGCGCAGAAGAGGCCCGCACAGCCCGCGCCGATGACCACAGGGCGGCCGCCGGGAGCTGAGCCGTCGCGCACGACGGGCTCGGGCCAAGCGTAGCCGTCCTCGATCTCTTCGGGCGCCAGGATGCGCAGCTTGGGCTTGCGGCGGGCGCGCAGGGCGCGCGCCACCACGCGCTGCTCGTCGGCGAGCACGCAACGCACAGTGCACACCAGGCGCACCTCGCCGCCTCGCGCGTCGATGGCGCGGTGGCGCAGCTCCACGTCGTGCAGTTGGCCGGGTCGCACGCCGAGCAGCTTGGCGGCCTCGCGTCGGATGACGTCGAGCTCGTCGCCGCGCTCGGCGCGCGCCACGGGAATGCGTATGTTGGCGAGTTCAATCATGCGTCCCAGTTTGGCACAAGCCACGTGACCATGCCATCCCCAAGGTCCGTCGCTGGTCGCATCCCGCCCCGCCCCTGAACGCGCCTGTCACGCTTGCGCATGCCTTTTGACGGGCGTCGCGCGCCCGCTCCAGGCTGGGGGCACAGGCCTGGAGTAGACTGCTGCTGTGGGACTGCGTCGCCAAGGGGAAGCCGTGCCGGCAATAGAGAAAGCGTGCGGGCAGATTGCCGAGTTCGCGCAGCTCCAAGGCGCTCGCCGGGTTGCGGCATTCGAGCGGTTGCGGGAGTCCATTGCCGAA
>CACXFF010000390.1 GCA_902766805.1 uncultured Coriobacteriaceae bacterium
ACCTCGCCCTGCTCGGGGGAGACGGCCGAGAGCGTGACGAGCTGTCCGTCGGCATCCACGTCGAAACGGATGGAGGGGTTGGTGGAGGCGATGACGCTCGCACGACGAAGCGCGCCGCCGAAGTCCGCCAGCGGCAGACGTACGGTGGTGGAGCTCGTCGTGGGCAGCAGCTGTTTGAAATTGGGGAAGGTGCCCTCGATGCGGCGCGCCACGTAGGTCGTGTTGTCGAACGAGAAGACGACCTGGCTGTTGGTCGAGCCGATGAAGATGACGTCGGAGGAGCAGGGGAGCGACAGAACGTCGTGGAATGCCGCGCCGGGGATGATCATCTCGAAGCTTCCCTGAAGGCTCGAGGTCTCCACGTTGGTGTCACACACCGCCAGGCGATAGCTGTCGGTGGCCACGAGGCGTAGCACGTTGTTCTCCACCGTGAGCAGAATGCCCTGCAGCAGCGGACGGCTCTTGTCCTTGGACGTGACCTTGTAGACCTTGTCGACCATGGCCGAGAGCACCGCGCGCGGCAGCTCCACCGAGTCGCTGACCGCGATTTCGGGGAACTCGGGGAAGTCGCTCGCCGCGAGCGTGTTGAGCCTGTAGACCGCCTTGCCGCATTTGACGACAACCATGCGGTCGCGCTCCTCCACCTGCACCGTGGAGCCAGCGAGGTTCTTGACCATGCTCTGGAGCACGCGGCCCGGGATGACGGTGGCTCCGGGCTCCTCCACGTTGGCTGCGACCTTGTGGCGCACCGAGATGGACAGGTCAGTGGACTGGAACTCCAGCGTCCCCTCGGCAGCACGCACGTAGATGCCCGAGAGGATCGGGAGCGTGGACGAGGTGAGGCCCTTGGACACGATGGCCAGGGCGGTGGAGAGGGAGGCTTGCGAGACCGAGAACTTCATTACTACTTCCTTTCTTTAGAAAAATAAAAGAACAGTAGGGCTAGTAGGCGTTGTCGATATGTGAAAAAACTGCGTTTGTGCTGCTAGACGCTGTGAAATAACTCACAATGCGCTGTCTGTTCTCCGCTCCTTCCAGCCAATAACCTCACGGCTCCTGCGGACCTTGGACACCGTGGGCGCCCTTTTCGCCGCTCGTTGACTATCTTTGCACATCCTCATGGCAAAAACTCCGCGAGCCGGTCACTGTTCGAGGATGCCCTCGCGCATGCGCACGAGACGGCTGGCGAAATCGCGGTTGCCCACCTGCATGTCCTCCACCCATTTGATGGAGTGCTTCACCGTGCCATGGCTGCGCCCTCCGAAATGCTCGCCGATGTCGGCAAGGGTGTTCTCGGTGAGCGCACGAGACAGCCAGATGGCGACGTGGCGCGGCTCCATGAGCTCCTTGACGCGCTTGGAGCCGATGAGGTCGCTGTGGGACACACCGTATTCCGCCTCCACATAGTCCTGCACGTCATCGATGGAGATGATGCGCTGGTTGGAGGGGAAGCGCTCTTTGGCGATGAGTGTGATGTCAGCGCGCCCCAACTGTTGGCCCTTGTGGGCACAGTCCGAGGCCTTGTAGAGCACGCTCAGGCAGAACGCCTTGATGGTGCGGATGTTGGAGCCGGCTTTTTCGGCCATGAACTGGATGAGGTCGTCGTCGATCTCGACCAGCGCCTCGGGCCGCCCGCTCTCGGCAGCGTCCTGGCGCAGTCGGGTGAGGAACGACTCGATGAGCGAGCACTTGAGCTCGAAGGCCGGTACCTCGATCCCCACTTGGAACCCACCGCCCACGCGGCTCGTCACGCGCTCGTCGAAGCCCAGCTGCGCGCCGAGCTCCCGCGGCGTGCGGTCGGCGGCGATGATGATCTGCTTGCCGTGGTCATGCAGGTAGTTGAAGATGTTGAAGAAGAAGTCGATGGTGCCCTGGGCGTTGGCGAGCTGCTGGATGTCGTCGATGATGAGCACGTCGATGTCCTGATAGTTGCGCTCGAGCGTGGCCGCCGCGTTGCTCGATGCCTGCTCGCGGGTGGTCTTGATGGCCTGCACGTAGTCGTTCAGGAACTCGCGCGCGGTCTTGTACACGCACAGCCGCGTGGGGTCGTTGGTGACGATGTAGTTCTGGATGGCCTTGAGCAGGTGGGTCTTGCCCAGCCCGGAGCGGCCATAGATGAACAGCGGGTTGAAGCCGCTGGCCCCGTCGGCCACCTGTTTGGCGGCCTGGCAGGCGATGCGGTTTTCCTCGCCCTCCACGAAGGTTGCGAACGTGAGCTCGGAGTCGTTGGCGGACAGCTGTCCTACCAGCGGGTTCTTTTGGCGGCGCGACTGCATCTGCGCGGCGGCGGCCCGTTCGTCCTCTTCGGGGTCCGCGGGGGCTGCCATGACGGGCCTGTCCACCCTGCGATGGGTGAGGCGCTCGTACTCCTCGACCGACATCGTGTTGCCCGCGCTGTGCTCGCGCGCCGGCCGCTCGGCCTGGGCGCCGAACGCGGCGAACGGTATGGTGGCTGCGGGGGAGGACGCCGGCGCCGCGGCTGCGCGCGGGACTGCGGCCACCTGGGCGCTTGCCGGGGCCGCGTCACGCCGCAGCTCGATGCGCAGCGAGATCGGCGCGAAGGCGGCCTGGCTCAAGGCCTGCTCGATGGCGCCAGCGGAAGTCTCGAGGGTCTTTTTCACAAAGCCCGCCCGCGTGGCGAGCACGAGCTCGTCATCGGTGAGATCGATGGGCTCGCAGCTTTTGAGCATCGCGGTCTTGCGCTGGTCAAACCCCAGCTCCTCCAGGATGGGGAAGGTGTCCTCCAGTAGTATCTGCGCGTCGCTGTTCACGGTTGTTACCCCAATTGTCGAAAACTCATGCCATCATATACGAGTTTTCGACATTCTCGTGCCAAAACTCGCTCGTGTGCCGCCATACTGCCTAGGAGAGCCACGCTCGCGCCGCGTCGGTCAGGGCGCGCTTCTGGCCCTGCTTGTACAGGATCCCGCGCGCGTCCATGGCTTTGAGCGTGCGGCTCCAGCTTGCGGTCGATCGACCGTAGACGCTGCACAGGTCGCTCGGCCCGACCGTCGCGTGGGTCTTGAGATATTCGATGACCTGAGCCTCGAAGCTGTCGAGCACGGGCCCTCCCGCTGCAGGGGCGGGGGTGGGCAACATTTGTGCCCCATAGCCATAGGGCGTTTGTGCAGGTGGATAGGGGGTTGTGGGCTGCCCGTCGTACGTTTGTGTACCAAAGGGGGGAAGCTGCTGGTAGGGTTGCTGTCCCTGTCCCTGCGCCGCCGCCCAGCCCGTCTGCGCGTAGCCCATTCCCTGCGCGGGTACCATGCCCGCCGCGCCCGCCTGCTGTCCTTGCAGGGAGGGCTGTGCCTGTTGCCAGGACGGTGCCTGCATCTGCTGCCATGAGCCTGGCTGCACGTAGCCCATGGGCGCGCCTGACACGGGCTCGGGCTCCTCGGGGATCAGGGAGATGGTGACCAAGGTGCCCCCGGCGATGTTGTCGCGGATCTCCAGCGTGCCATCGTGCTCGGCCATCCAGGCCTCCACGTAGGGCAGGCCCGAGCCCACGCCGCGTATGTACTTGCGCATGGCGTCGCTGGCGCTGGTGGTCCCGTATTGGCGCGCGAGGTCCTTGTGGGGGATGCCGGGCCCCTGGTCGGAGAAGGTAATGGTGTTGCCGTGGTTGAGGATCGAGATGGTGGGCTGCATGAAATAGGCGTGGATGAGGTTCTCCACCACCTCTCGGATGACCATGAAGGGTATGCGGCTCCCTTGCTCGTGCGCCAGGCGGTTGGTCGCCTCGGTGATCTGCTCGAGGTAGCTGCGCACGTCGGTGGGGGCGATCT
>CACXFF010000391.1 GCA_902766805.1 uncultured Coriobacteriaceae bacterium
AGAGGAGGCAACAACGTGAGGAAGACCAGAAGAAGACCGCAAGCTGCGTTCTTGGGCTTGCTCCTCGCGGCAACGCTCGGCCTCGTTGGGTGCGCAGGGGGCACGGACAATTCCCCTTCTACGGCGACGACGAGCCCCAGCGCTTCGACGGCGCCCGCGACGGCCGCATCCAGTGAGCTCGTCGGCAAACCCTGGGTGAGCAGCACACTCCAGGGAAACTTGCCCGCCCAGGCACCCGCGGCGAAGGACGACCTGTACACCCACTACGCCTACGATTGGCTCAAAGAGCACCAGCAACAGTCCACCTCGAACATGACTGATCACGTCAAGGACTTCTCGGACGCCATCGTCAGCATCATCAACGACGAGTCCAAGTCGAGCCCCGAGCTGGACCAGCTGCGCATCTTCTATGGCCAGGCCATCGACACGGAGGCGCTCAAGGAGGCAGGGATCTCCGAGCTCAAACCCTACCTCGACCGCATCGACGCCGTGGCATCGATCGACGAGCTCAACGCCCTGCTTCTGGCCGACGACTTCCCCTTCAGCCCGTTCATCCTGGCAAACATCGCCACGTACGACCTGCGCCAGAGCATGTGCGTGTGCGTCTTTTCGAACCTGCTCTTCGCGGACCCATACTATGCGGGCGGAATGTACTACCAAGACGCAGACACTCCCGAGATGCAGCAGGCAATGAAGAGCGCCCTGATGGAGGAGGGGAAGTACGTGATACGCGATCTCATGGAGCTGGGCCTGAGCGAAGATGAGGCGAAGGCTGCCATAGAGCCGCTCATGGACTTCGAGAAGACGTATGCGAAGCACGCCGAATACAGCGGCAAGTACCTCAAGGCCGGATTCGGCGCGACTGCACAAAGCGCCAGGGACAGCGCGTTCACTCCCGACGAGGCGTTCGCGCTCTGCCCCAACTTCCCCCTCAAGGAGACGCTCGCGAAGCTGAAGAAGGACAGCTCGCCGCTCTACCTCGTGCAGCCCGAGTGCCTCAAGGCCTTCAACGACTGCTGGACCGACGAGAACCTCGAGTCGCTCAAGCTCATCGCAAAGGCCAAGCTCCTGCAGGAGACCCGCCGGTACCGCGATCAAACCGCCACCAACGCGCAGCGAGAGGCGGACGGCTTGCCCGTGCTCGACAGCGCAACCCTCGCGTACTACTCCTGCACCAGCCTCAACACCCTCGCACAGGTTGTGGCCAAGGCGTACACGAGCGACGTGCTGGGGGCCGACGCCAAGGCACGCATGGAGTCGATGACCCACGACCTGCTGGGCGAATTCCGCGACCTCATCTCCAAGACCACGTGGGTAAGCGACGAGTCGAGGTCCAAACTCCTCGAGAAGATCGACCACATGACGCTCAACATCCTCGAGCCCGAGGGCGGCTACTTCGACTACAGCGACCTCAAGCTCAAGACCACCGCAGATGGCGGCACGCTCATGGGCAACTACCTCACGCTCAAGCAGTATCGCATCGATCGCGAGAGCGAGATGGTCGGCCAGCCCGCGCGTGCGGTGGCCTCATGGTTCACGTTCGGTCCCACCGTGATGAATGCGACCTACGATCCGAGCGACAACTCCATCAACATCTATCCTGGCTTCGTCTCTTCCCTCATCTACACCCCCGACATGAGCGACACCGACTTGCTCGCCACAATCGGATTCACCATCGCCCACGAGATCAGCCACGGCTTCGACTTCATCGGCACCCAGTTCAACGCCTACGGCGAGGCCAATCCCGTCTTTACAGAAGGGGACGTCGAGGCGTTCTCGCAGAGGACCACGAGGCTTGCCGACTACTACAGCACCATGGAGCCCATGCCGGGCGTCAATTGCGACGGTCGGCAACTCGTCACGGAGGCGGCAGCCGACCTCTCCGGCATGCAAGCGACGTTGCTCCTAGCCAAAAAGACCGAGGGATTCGACTACGACCGGTTCTGCTCCACGCTTGGCACAGAGTGGGCAGAGGCGCGGAACCAGGAGATGTTCCTGGCGTCCCTGGCCGACACGCATCCACTCATCAACCTGCGCATTAACGTGTGCTCGCAGATGTGCGACGAAATGTACGACGCGCTCGGCGTCCAAGAGGGCGACGGCATGTACCTTGCTCCCGAACAGCGCGTCCTCATCTGGGGCGAGAAGGCCTAGCGTCCGTGGACCCGCAAGAACCAACGGGCCCGTCAGTGG
>CACXFF010000392.1 GCA_902766805.1 uncultured Coriobacteriaceae bacterium
GGCACGTCTTTGGGACGCGCGTCAAGCCCCAGGCGCTCCATGCCCGCCGCGACCGCGCCGCTCGACACGAGCACGACCTGCGTGCCTTCGGCCAGCAGCTCGCAAATCTGCTGACACAGACTCGCCATGTAGTCCTTGTCCAACGAGCCGTCGGCTCGGAGCAACGTGGACGAGCCGACCTTGGCCACCACCAGGCGCTCCCTGCCCTGTGCCATTCCCGTCATGAGCCTCACCCAGTCCCTACTCGGCGCCCTCGTCCGCGCCGTCTTCCTCGTCGTCCCAGATCTCCAGCTCGGACTCGCGGTCCGCCTGCGCCTGGCGCGAGGCGTTGAGCCCCAGCTCGCGTCGGCGCGCCTCACGCTGGCTGGCGTCGATCATGCCGCCGACCGTCTGCCCGCGGGCGATGCGGCGCCGCTCGATGCGCGCACGGCGCCTGTCACCACGGCTCGCCTCGCTCATCTGCTGCAGCACCTGATCGTCACGGTCGCTCATCTCGGAGTACGCATCGTTGGCGGAGGGCTGGAAGTCGAAGGCGAAGCCCAGGATGCGCACCTCCTCGCCGTACTGGGCGCCCGCTTTGAGCAGCAGGGACTCCAGGCCGATGCGGTCGAGGCGATGCTGCAGGAATAGGATGGCCTCGTCGTTTTCCCAGTCGGTCTGCACCACCATGCGCTCGATGGCGGGACCCGAGACGCGCCAGGCGCCCGTGTGGTCGCGGTCCACGGAGATGGAGCTCTCGCGGGCACGGCGGCGCTGCTCCCACAGGTCGGCCGCCTGCTCGGCCGTGCCCTCCACCGTGATGTCGGCGCGCAGGCTGACAACCTCGTCGGCCACACGGTGCATGAGGGCCTCCAGGCCCTCGCCCGTGACGGCCGAGACGGCGTAGTACGGGTGGCCGTCGGCCTCGGCCGCGGCGGCCAGGGCGGCATCGGCCTCCTCCACGCCCACCATGTCGCACTTGTTGCCCACCACTATCTGCGGGCGAGAGGCGAGCTCGGAGGCGTAGGCGGCCAGCTCGGCGTTGATGGTGCGGTAGTCCTCGAGCGCGTCGCGCGCCTCGTAGCCGCCCGTGAGGTCCACCACGTGCAGGATGAGGGCGGTACGCTCGATGTGACGCAGGAACTCGTGGCCCAGGCCACGGCCCTCGCTGGCGCCTTCGATGAGGCCGGGCACGTCGGCGACCACGAAGCTGCGCTCGTCGTCCACACGGCAGACGCCCAGGTTGGGGACGAGCGTGGTGAAGGGATAGTCGGCGATTTTGGGCCGGGCGGCACTCATGCGCGCGATGAGCGAGCTCTTGCCCACGCTCGGCATGCCCACCAGCGCCGCATCGGCCATGAGCTTCATCTCGAGCTCGATCCAGTGCTCAAGGGCGGGCTCGCCCTTCTCGGCGAAGGCCGGGGCGCGGCGCACGCTGGTCACGAAGTGGGTGTTGCCGCGGCCACCGACGCCGCCCGGCGCGACGACCACGCGCTCGCCGGGATGCGTGAGGTCGGCGATCTCGTAGAGCGGCGTCATGGTCTCGGGGTCGAGCTCGCGGACCTGGGTCCCCAACGGCACACGCAGCACCAGGTCGCGGCCGTCCTTGCCGTGACGCCGCGCGCCTTGGCCGTGCGTGCCGCGCTCCGCGCGGAAGTGGTGCTTGAAGCGGAAATCGATGAGCGAGGAGAGCTGGGGGTCGGCCTCGAGCACGACGTTGCCGCCGTTGCCGCCGTCGCCGCCGTCCGGACCGCCCTTGGGCACGTAGGCCTCACGGCGGAAGCTCATGCAGCCCGCGCCGCCGTCGCCGCCACGCACGTTGATGCGCGAGAGGTCTGTGAAGAGGTTCTCCATGAGACCTGCCTTTCATATACAAAGGGACCCCCAGCCAAGGGCCAGGGGTCCCGCATCTCACTTGTAAGGATAAGCCCTACGTTTACGCCTCGACGACGGGACGCACGTGCACGCGGTGCTTGGCGCCCTTGGTGAACTCCACGACGCCGTTGCAGAGGGCGAACAGGGTGTCGTCCTTGCCGCGGCCGACGTTGTCGCCCGGGTGAATGTGGGTGCCGTGCTGACGGACGATGATCTGGCCCGTCTTGATGGTCTGGCCACCATAGATCTTCGTGCCGAGACGCTGGCCACGGGAGTCGCGGCCGTTACGAGAGGAGCCAAGGCCCTTCTTGTGTGCCATGAGGATACCTGCCTTAACTAGACGCGGGTAGAGGTTCTGTCAAAGCCGCCGTAGCGGCCACAGGACCTAGCCCTGGATGGAAGTGACCTCAATCTTGGTGAGGCTCTGACGGTGGCCGCGCGTACGGTGATAGCGCTTGCGCTTGTGGAACTTGAAGACCACGACCTTGTCACCGCGGTGCTGGTCGATGACCTTGGCGGTAACCTTGGCACCCTCAAGGGCGGCAGGCTCGACGGTGACCTTCGTGCCGTCGTTGAGCATCAGGACGTCGAGGGTGACCTCGTCGCCAGGCTGCGCATCGAGCTTCTCGACGTCGAGAACGTCTCCCTCGGCAACCTTGTACTGCTTGCCGCCAGTCTTAACGATTGCGTACATGTTGATAGACCCTTCAAACGCGTTGGTTGTGCAACGGTTCTAAAGAATACAGCTGCGAACGATGCAATGCAAGAAGATACGACACTAAATCGTGGGTTTTCCGTGCGCGGCACCCGCCAGATAGGCCACCTGCGGCGCAGAATCGCCCCAAACGACCCCTCAGCCGCGGCCGCCCATGCGCAGCTCGGGCGGCAGGGCGCGCAGCAGCTCGCCATCGGGCCCCTCGCCGAACTGGGCCAGCCGCTCGGGCAGCACCACGACGTCGGCGACCGGCACCTCGAGCGTCTCGAGCGCACGGCGGGCCAACACGTCGGGACGCAGGCTGGCGCCCTCGCCGTTGCGCGTGGACAGCGCCAGGGTCACTCCTTCAGCGCCGTCCGTGGCGCCGAAGCCCACGAGGGTGGCGCTCAGGTCGATCCTTTTTTCCTTGCGGCCGCGCAGGTAGGTCAGCGTCCCCGCGTCGGCGAGCCGCGCCACCGCCTCCGCCAACCCGTCCGCGTCGAAGCCCAGCCGCTTGCCGGCCACAGGACGCAGCAGCAGCGACCAGTCGCTGCGCGTGAGGAAGGCCTCGAGCGCGGGGTCCTCCCACGCAACGTAGGCAGCAGCGTCGGGAGCGAGGTCGGGCGGCGTGGCGGCCAGCAGGCGCTCGTACGCCTCTTGGACCGGCACCGGGCTGGTGAGCAGCAGGTCGTAGTACTCCTCGGCGCTCGCGCAGGCCACGGGCAGCGCGCTCGTGAAATTGATGCGCATGCGCGGCGTGAAGCCCTCGCTCACGGCGAAGGGCAGGTGCGCACGACGCACGCAGCGGTCGATGGTGGAAAGCACCTCGAGGTGCCCCAGGTAGCGCAGACGGTCTCGCTTGCCGTAGCGCACCCTCAGGCGGAAGCGATCGGCAGGCATCAGCGCTCACCCACTATCACGTTGTGCGTATGGAGGCCCGGGCACACACCGCAACCCTGGCAGCTCGCACGGGTACAGTCCGCAGTCGTCTGCGCTGCCAGCGCACGGCGCCACTCGCGCTGCAGGAAGCCCTTGGTCTCGCCGGGACTCGTGTGGTCCCAGGGCAGGCGCGCGTCCAGGTCGTAGTCGGTGCAGACGACCTCCTCCAGCTCGAAGCCCTGCGCGCGGGCGGCGTCAAGCCACGCCTCGTAGGCGAAGCAGTCGCTCCAGGCGTCGAAGCGCGCCCCGCGGCGCCAAGCGCCCTCGACCACCTCGTAGGCGGCACGGCCGGCGCGCGACAGGAACGAGTCGATGGCCGAAGAGCGCGGGTCTGGATAGGTGACGCGCACCGCCTTGCTCCGCACGCTTGCGACCAGCAGTTGCTGCCTGCGGCGGATCTCGTCGGCTGGCACCTGCCCCTGCCACTGGAAGGGCGTGTGGGATTTTGGCACGAAGGTCCCCACCGAGCAGGTGACCGAGACGTTGCCGCGCTGCTTGGGGTCCACGGCCTCGCGCGCGCAGGAGAGCACGCGCTCGGCCAGCTCGCCTATGGCGACGACGTCCTCGTCGGTCTCCGTGGGCAGCCCGATCATGAAGTAGAGCTTCATCCGGCGCCAGCCCAGCGAGAAGGCGTTGTGCGTGGCCGCCAGCAGGTCCTGCTCGGTCACGTTCTTGTTGATCACGTCACGCAGGCGCTGGCTGCCGGCCTCCACGGCGAAGGTGATACCGCCGCGCTTCTCCCCCGCCGCCTCCACGGCCATCTCGAAGCCAAAGGAGTCCAGGCGCTGCGACGGGATGGACACCCGCGTGCCCGTGCCATCCAAGCGCGCGTTCAGGCGACGCAGCATCTCGGCGCACTGCGAATGGTCGGTGGTGGACAGCGACGTGAGCGACATCTCGCCGTAGCCCGATCACTCGAGGCCCTTGGCCACTGACGCGACGACCTGGTCGGCGGGGCGCTCGCGCACCGGACGGTAGGTGATGCCGGCCTGGCAGAAGCGGCAGCCGCGCGTGCAGCCGCGCAGGATCTCGAGCGACAGGCGGTCAAAGACCGTCTCGCCAAAGGGGATGATGGAAGACGGCAGGGGCCGCGTGGCGGCGAAGTCCGTGATCACGTGCTTGTAGACCGTCTCAGGCGCTCCCTCGACGCACGGGACCGCTGCCCCCCAGCGCGTGGTTTGCTCCCCCTGCTCGACGCGATAGTGCGCAGGCACGTAGACGCCCGGCAGCTCGCCCAGGCGCTGCAGGATCTGCGCGCGGGGCAGGCCCTGCGCCCGGGCGTCGCGGACGCAACGCGCGATGGCGCCGATGGCGCGCTCTCCGTCTCCCA
>CACXFF010000393.1 GCA_902766805.1 uncultured Coriobacteriaceae bacterium
AGCATGTCGCGGCAGGTCTGTGCGGCCTTGTCGCCAGCAGCGTCTTCGGCCTTGGCATCCGCCTTGTCGCCAGCAGTGTCTTCGGCCTTGGCATCCGCCTTGTCGCCAGCAGTGTCTTCGGCCTTGGCATCCGCCTTCTCGCCGGCGGCGTTTTCGTCCTTGCCATCGGCCTTGCCGCCATCTTTGCCGCCGCTCCCGTTGACGTCCTCGAGCGCATGCCAAACGCCCTTGGCATCCATGTAGCCCATGAGGTTGAGAGCCGGCATGGTCTTGCGGGCGTAGAGGCGCGCCTTCTGGAAGGGCGTGAGTGGCGCGCCGATGAGGTCGAGCGCATAGGCGCCCAACACGTCGACGCTGATGAACTCGTTCATGTACTTGTTGCGCTGCGCGATGAGCGCGCGTGCCTCGGCCCCCTGAACCAGCCACGACCCGTCCGGCCCGCGCCCGTCGTTCACCGGAGCCGCTTCCTGTGCCTCCGCGGGCTCTCCCTCGGGCTGTTCTCCTTCTGCGGGCGCGGGCGTCTCCGCGGGAGCGGGCGGCAGGACACCCTCCTGCCAGACGCGCGCGACCAAGCCCTGCTTGGCCATGCCGAGCTGGTTGTCCCACAGCGACGCCATGGCAGAGTGCTCGTCCCAGGCAAAGCCCACCGCCAAGCCGCTGTCTTTCTCCTGCTGGGAGAACTGGTCGTAGCGCGCGCGGATCTGCGTGCGCACGCCGCCCAAGCTCACGGTGTCATAGGTGCTGCCCGCCACGTCGTAGTTGGCCCAGATGACGTAGTTCGACTGGTATTTGGCCTGCTGGCGCGTGAGCTCGTCCTCCTCGTCGGCGAGCAGCTTGTCGCCGTACCAGCCGCTGATGCTGGGCTGGTGGTCGCCAAAGAACACGAGCACCACGCGCTCGTCGAGCTCGGCGAGCTGGCTCACGAACCACTCGAGGTTGCGGTCGGTCGCCTCTATGCAGGACAGGTACTCGTTGAGCTGCGCGTTGTAGGCGCTGTCGTCGAGGTCGGCGGGGTGATAGTCGGTGCGTAGCTCTTCCGGGATGTTGCCGTTCTCGTAGCCGCTGTGGTTCATCATCGTCACGTCGAAGATGAACTGCGGGGACTTGGCGTCCTTGAGCAGGTCGAGCACCTTTTCGTAGGTGAGATAGTCTGGCGCGCCATTGTGGAAGTAGTCGGGCAGTCCGCCGCCGTTGGCGTAGAACGACTCGATGTCCAAGAACTGGTCGAAGCCCATCTGCTGGTAGACCTTCTCGCGGTTCCAGTTGGCTGCCTTGTTGGGGTGCATCGCCGTGGTGGTGTAGCCTTGCTTCTTCATCTGGCGCGGGAGGCTGTCGGTCTCGGAGAAGTCATAGATGGTGTAGGGGTACTTGTAGCCGCCACCCAAGCTCGCCATGGAGATGCCGGAAAGCAGCTCGAACTCGGAGTTGCAGGTGCCGCCACCCAGCACCGAGACGGCCAAGCCGCCCTGGGCCGTGCTGTCGGTGAGGCCGTACTTGAAGAACTGCGGGCCGTCATAGTTGGCGTTGAGGCCGTTGAGGACGGACAGGTCCGAGAAGGTCTCGTCCATGACGACGACCACGTGGGGCTTCTCCTCCTCGTACTGGGCGGTGGCCGAGGCGCGGCGGGCCTGGATGCGCTTGTCGCTGTCGTAGCGCTTCACGTAGTCGTCGAGCAGCTCCTCGGCGGCCTTGTCGGTGTAGCCTTCGGGCTTGGTGATGGGCATGTCCTGCAGGGTCGTCACGAACGAAGGGATGAAGCCCTGCTCCTTGTAGTAGTACAGGATCTCCCAATACGAGATGTAGGTCTCGTAGGACTCGCGCCAGGTGGGGGGTCCGACGATCCAGCCGTTGAGCGAGCTGGCCAGCAGCGCTGCGAGCACGAGGTTCACGCCGACGTTGGCGGCCTGGAAGACGGGCTTGTGCGGCCGAGAGGGACGCACGAACGAGAACGCCATCACGCCGACCACGCCCATGAGGATGGCGCGCATCATGTTGGCGGTGATGAGGTACTCGTACTGGTCGGCGACTGCCTCGGCGGTC
>CACXFF010000394.1 GCA_902766805.1 uncultured Coriobacteriaceae bacterium
ACCGGGCACGAGGACAAGGTCCCCTGCGAGCTGTCGGGCGGTCAGCAGCAGCGCGTGAGCATCGCCCGCGCCCTGTGTTGCAACCCCGACGTGCTGTTCTTTGACGAGCCCACGAGCGCGCTCGACCCCGAGCTCACCCGTGAGGTGCTGCGCGTGATCCGTGGCTTGGCCGAAGAGCACATGACGATGGTCATCGTCACGCACGAGATGCAGTTCGCGCGCAACGTGGCCGACCGCGTGGTGTTCCTGGACGGGGGCCGCGTGGTGGAGGAGGGCCCGGCCGAGGAGGTCATCGGCAACCCGCGCGAGGAGCGCACGCGCGCGTTTGTCGCGCATCTCAGCGACTGACGCGCGGCGGACGCGGCGGCCAATCCCTTTGCCGCCCCTTGCCGGGCGACCGTATGCCCGACGCTCTGGCGCGCTCATGCGCATGGGACACTCCGCTCATGGTATGTTCGAAGGCAAGCAACGTTGTCCCCCGACTGCCAGGAGGAGCCATGGCCGCATCCACGCAAGCACCTGCCACTGCCACCCGAGGCGTGTACACCAACCTTACCGACATCCGTCGCTCGGTCTTCCGCGAGGTGGCGCGGCTTGCCTACGCGCAGGGCGGCCCGTCGGACTTCCGCAAGCTTGCCTACAAGCTCATCCCGGGCGACGTGGCCACCTACCGTGAGTCGGTCTTCCTCGAGCGCGCCATCGTGGACACGCGCATCCGCCTGGCCATGGGCCTGCCGTACATGGACGCCGACCAGCCCCTGTCGGTCACCGATGGCCTGGCTGCCGCGCAGAAGCCCGAGACCTACTACGAGCCGCCGCTCATCAACATCATCAAGTTCGCCTGCAACGGCTGCGAGGACAACGTCTATCGCGTGACCGACGCCTGCCAAGGCTGCCTGGCCCACCCCTGCCGCGAGATCTGCCCGAAAGGCGCCATCTCCTTCAAGCACGGCAGGGCCCACATCGACCAGGACAAGTGCATCAAGTGCGGTCGCTGCGCGCAGGTGTGCCCGTACCACGCGATCCACCACCACGAGCGTCCCTGCGCCGCGGCCTGTGGCATGAACGCCATCGGCAGCGACGACAAGGGCCGTGCCGACATCAACTACGACAAGTGCGTGTCGTGCGGCCAGTGCCTGGTGAACTGCCCCTTTGGCGCCATCGCCGACAAGAGCCAGATCTACCAGGTGATCCAGGCCATCAACCAGGGCAACGAGGTCATCGCGGCCGTTGCGCCGGCCTTCGTTGGGCAGTTCGGCGGCAAAGGCAACGTGGGCAAGCTGCGCGAGGCCTTCAAGCTCCTGGGCTTCTCGGGCGTGGAGGAGGTCGCGCTCGGCGCCGACCTGTGCACGGTGGAGGAGGCCGACGACTTCGTCGAAGAGGTCCTGCACGGTGACAAGCCGTTCATGGGCACGTCGTGTTGCCCCGCGTGGTCGGTGATGGCCAAGATGGAGTTCCCCGACCAGGCGGACTGCATCTCCATGGCGCTCACGCCCATGACCCTCACGGCCCGCATGATCCGCACGCAGCACCCCGAGGCCAAAATCGTCTTTGTGGGGCCCTGCGCGGCCAAGAAGCTCGAGGCCATGCGTCGCTCGGTGCGCTCCGAGGTGGACTTCGTGCTCACCTTCGAGGAGATGGCCGGCATGATGGAGGCCAAGGAGATCGACTACCTGGCGCTTGAGGACGACAACAAGAGCGATTTCGACGTGGCGAGCGCGGACGGCCGTTCGTTCGCCGTGGCGGGCGGCGTGGCCAGTGCCGTGGTCAACGCCCTGCACCGCAAGGACCCCGACCTCGACGTGCACGTGGCCAACGCCGAGGGCCTGAATGCCTGCCGCCAGATGATGAAGGACGCCGTGAAGGGCAAGTACCCCGGTTACCTGCTGGAAGGCATGGCCTGCCCGGGCGGCTGCGTGGCGGGCCCCGGCACGCTCGCGCCCATCGCCAAGGCCACCGGCGCCATCAAGGCCTACGCGCGCAAGTCCCCGCACCAGAACGCCACCGAGAACGCCTACCGCGTGCTCATCAAGGCGCTCGAGCGCGATGAGGACGGCGTGCGCGTGGACGACGTCGCCGAGTCGACCGAGGCGGGCAAGCCGCGCGGCAAAGCGTAGGGCCTGCCGGCACGCGGCGCGTGATGCGCGGACGATTGCGCGGGGAAGGGGGTGCGTCCCTTTCCCCGCGCTGACTTTGGCGGCGTGCTCGTCTGCGCCCTCAGCCGAAGAGCTCGTCGCTGTCGAGCCACAGGGTCACGGGGCCGTCGTTGGTGAGGCTCACCTTCATGTCGGCGCCGAAGATGCCGCGTCCGACGCGTTCGGGCCCCAGCGTCTCCTCGGCCAACGCACAGAAGCGCTCGTAGAGCGGGATGGCCTGCGCGGGCTTGGCCGCCCCGGTGAAGCCCGGGCGGTTGCCGTGGCGGGCGTCGGCGTACAGCGTGAACTGGCTCACCACGAGCACCCCGCCGTCCACGTCGGCCAGGGCGAGGTTCATCTTGCCCGCCGCGTCATCGAACACGCGCAGGCGCGCTATCTTGCCCCAGAGCTTGGCGCACAGCTCGGGACTGTCGTCCGGACCGATGCCCAACAGCACGAGGAAGCCTTTGCCGCAGGAACCGGTCACCTCGCCGTCCACCACGCACGACGCCTGCGAAACCCGCTGAATGAGTGCGCGCATGCGCCCCTCCTCTCCATAGGGCGCGCGGGGAAGGGGACGCGTCCCCTTCCCCGCGCGCTGTTCAGCCAAGTCAGTCCGCCCTACAGGCGATAGAGCTCGCGATATTTGGCCTCTAGGTAGTCCGTGTAGTAGGTGGCGTCGAACGGCTCACCGCAGGCGCCCATGATGATGTCGGGGGCGTCCAGCGCGCGGCCGTAACGCCACACGTGGCCGCGCAGCCACGCGCGCACCGGCGCGAGGTTGCCTTCGGCCGAGCAGGCCTCCACGTCCAGGCCGTCCTCGTGCATGGCGTGCAGGAACTGCGCGTCGTAGGCCGTGCCCAGGGCGTAGGTGGGGAAGTAGCCGAGCGAGCCCCAGGCCCAGTGCGTGTCCTGCAGCGCGCCCATGCTGTCATTGGGCACGCGGATGCCCAGGTAGCGGTGGTAGAGCATGTCCCAGGTGCCAGGCACGTCGGCCGCGCTGAGCTCGCCCGAGAAGAGCCGCTTCTCGATCTCGTAGCGCACGATGATGTGCAGCGGGTAGGTGAGCTCGTCGGCCTCGGTGCGGATGAGGGTTGGTTCGGCGCGGTTCGCCGCCAGGTAGAGCTCGCGCTGGCTCACGCCGTTGAAGCGGCCCGGGAAGCAGCGCGCCATGACCTCGAGCAGGGGCTTCATGAAGGCGCGGGAGCGGCCGATGGTGTTTTCGAAGAAGCGCGACTGGCTCTCGTGGATGCCCATGGACGTGCCGCCGCGCAGCGAGGTGTAGTCGAACGACGGGTCGACGTTGAGCTCGTAGAGCGCGTGGCCGCCCTCGTGCAGCATGGAGTAGACGTTGGACAGCACATCGTCCTCGTAGATGTGCGTGGCGATGAACGCGTGGCCCGACGACACGCCGTCGGAGAAGGGGTGCTCGGTCTGCGCGAGGACCAGTGCGTCGGAGGGAACGCCTTCGAGCTCCATGAGCTCGCGGGACAGGCGCAGTTGGCGCTCCACGTCGAAGCGTCCCTGCACGCAGCGGGTGCTCGGCTGCCAACCCACGCGCGTGATGCCGCCCACCAGGGGCACGACGCAAGCCTTGAGCTGGTCGAAGAACTCGTCGTAGAACGCCATGGAGGTGCCGCGCTCGTAGCGGTCGAGCCACACGTCGTACGGGTCGCGCGTGTCGTCGAGCAGGCTGGCCTGCTTGCGCAGGGCCTCGACGATGCGGTCCAGGTAGGGCTCGAACATATCCCAGTCGTCGGTGATTTTGGCGTGGCGCCAGATGGCATCGGCTTCTACCGTGAGGCGCGTGAACGCGGCCTGCTCCTCGGGCGGGATGACCATGGCCTCGCGGCGGTCACGCAGCAGCACGTGCAGCTGGGCACGGCGGGTATCGGTGAGGTCGTCGGACTGGGCCTTCAGGCGCTCGAGGACGCCGCCCATCTCGCTGCCGCACAGTATCTCTACGCGCAGCTGCTCGAGCTCGCCGAGCGCCTCGCCGCGGGCGGTGGTGGCGCGGGGTGGGTCGATGGTCTCGCCGTTGAAGTTGATGATGGTGGAGGCGTAGCCGAGGCTGGAGAGGCGCCGCTCGAGGCGGTCGAGCGTGAGCAGGTCCTCGCCGAGGGTGGGGGTGAGGTCGGCTACGCGCTGGCCAATGGTGCCGCGCGCCTTGATGAGGCGCTGGCGCTGCAGCTCGCGCTGCTCGTCGTCGGCGTCTCCGTCTGCGGACGCTGTGGACGGGGCGAGGTCGGGGTCGTCGAGATCCACCTCGTGCGTGGGCCGGAACGTGCCGGTCGGCGTCTCCTGCGCGGACTCGGCCTCGGGCGCGGGGGCTACGTGTGTGTTGGGCTGATCCATGGATCCTCCTGTCGCTCTCCGGGGGGTGCGGGCGCGCAGGCCCTAACCCGAACGTACCCACACAGTGTACGCGACCAGTCGGACAAAAACGCTCACGCAACGGCCCTTCGGGGGGTAGCCATGGGCGTGCGTTGGATTCCCGTGCGCCCGAAGCGTCGCTGCCGCTCGCAAAAAGCTAATCAGGGCACTCATGGGCATGTCTTAGGATGGAGGATGGTTTCGGTCCGACACTCTGCACACCTCAGAAAGGGGTCACCATGGCACATCTCATCGGCATCGACGTAGGCGGCACCTCCATCAAGGCGGGCCTGTTCAGCGGCGACGGCAAGCTGCTGGGCGTCAAGAGCGTCCCCACCGGCGCGCTCGACAACGCCGAGGAGTTCGCCAAGGTGAACGCCGGCCTGCACGAGCTCATCGAGTCCCACAACGTGGACGTTGCCGACATCGTGGGCGTGGGCCTGGACGTCCCCGGCCCGGTCGATTCGCTGGGCAACGTGGGCATGTTGGCCAACATCAAGCTCGATGCCACCGCGTTTTCCGATGCCATCAAGGCCTCGTTCCCCGGTGCGCGCCTGGCCTTCATCAATGACGCCAACGCTGCGGCGCTCGGCGAGGCGTGGGTCGGCGCCGGCAGGGGCCAGACCGATTTCGTGATGATCACCCTGGGCACGGGCGTCGGCGGCGGCATCATCTCCGGCGGTCGCCTGATCGCTGGCCACGTGGGCGCCGGCGGCGAGATCGGCCACATCACCGTGAACCCTGGCGAGACCGAGCACTGCGGCTGCGGGCGCAGGGGCTGCCTGGAGCAGTACTCGTCTGCGTCCGGCATCGTGCGCCTGTACAAGCAGGAATGCGCCAGGCTCGGCGAGGAGCCGGCCGAGCTCAAGGGGCCGAGTGACTCCTACACGGTGTTCCAGCGGCTCGCGGCGGGCTCGGCGGCCGCAGAGATCGCCATCAACCGCATGTGCGAGTACCTGGCGATCGCCATGTCGCAGCTGTCCGCGGTCGTGGACCCGGCCATCTTCGTCATCGGCGGCGGCGTGGTCGGCAGCTTCGACGTGTTCAAGGAGCAGCTCGGCGAGAAGTATCGCGCCACCACCCTGCTCCCCACCAGGTGCTCGATGATCGTCCCGGCCGAGCTGGGCAACGAGGCCGGCATGTACGGCAGCGCCTACTGCGCTATGCAGCTGCTGTAGGGTTTTGGGCAGGCCCGCGGGCGCCGTCCGCGGAGCTGCTAAGATAGGCACGGCAAACTGGCTGCCTTTGAGGAAGGGGCGGTCGCAGACGGTACGAGGAGGTACCTTCATGAGCGAGATCATCAAGGACACGCAGGTCTACCTGGAGTGCTCCGCCACCACAGTGGACGAGGTGCTGGACTTCCTGGCGGCCAAGGCCGTCGAGGCGGGCCTTGCCGACGACAAGGACAAGCTGGTTGCCGCGTTCCAGGAGCGCGAGGCTCAGGGCACCACGGGCATGGTCGGTGGCTTCGCCATCCCGCACGCCAAGTCTGCCACCATCCACGAGCCCGCCGTCCTGGCCGTCAAGCTCGACAACGTGGAGTGGGAGTCCATGGACCACGCGCCCATCAAGATGGCCATCGCGCTGCTCATGCCGGACAACGAGGCGGGCGTCGCCCACCTCAAGACCCTGTCCAAGGTCGCCGTCATGCTCATGAACGAGCAGTCCCGTGTCACCCTGCTCGATGCCGCCGACGCCGCGTCCATCGCCCAGGTCATCAACGACTCCATCACCGAGTAGTCGCTGCCTGCAGCACGCACCGAGCGGCCGAGGGGCACCCGCCTTTCGGCCGCTTCTTGTTACCCCCAAGCCTTCGGCTCCACGGTAACAAGGGGACAGGCTGTCCGCTTGTTACCGTAGAGCCGAAGGCTTGGGGGTAACAAGCTGAGTGACGGCGACCACGAGCCCGTGAGCAGCTGCCGGTTGTGCTACCATGTCCGCTTAGGCGATGACGGAGAGGTGCACTGTTCGCGTCGTCGGCGCACAGAGAGGGGCCTCGTGGCTGAGAGGGCCCCGCGCCGGCTGGGCACGTGCCGTTCACTCTACCAGCTGCGACCTGAACGGCCCCAGGGCCCAGTAGGCAAGCCGTCCGCCCCACGACACGGGGCCAACGAGTGGTCGCTCGCGAGAGACAACGCGCACGACAATCAAGGTGGTACCGCGGATTCGTCCGTCCTTGGGCAGGGCAACAGGCTCCCGAGGGCGGTTTTTTTGTACCCGGGACGCGGCCCGCGGCAGCGCTCGCGCCGCAGGCGACGACAGGAGAGGCAGGAGCACATGGCAATCGTCGACGATCTCAAGACGATCGAGGAGGAGGCGGCCGCGGGCATCGCGGGCGCGGCCGACCTCGCACAGCTGGATCAGATCCGCGTGGCGGTGACGGGCAAGAAGGGCTCGCTCACCAGCGTGCTGCGCGGCATGGGCCAGCTTTCCAAAGAGGAGCGCCCCGTGGTGGGCAAGCTTGCCAACGAGGTGCGCGGTCGCGTGGAGGCGGCGCTCGAGGCGCGCAAGGCCGAGCTCGCGGCTCTCGAGCTGGAGGCCAAGATCGCGGCCGACGCCGTGGACGTGACGCTGCCGGGCCGCAGGCCTGCCGTTGGCCACCAGCACCTCATCAAAGAGATCATGCAGGAGGCCGAGGACTTCTTCACCGGCTTGGGCTACGTGGTGGAAGACGGTCCCTACGTGGACACCACCTACTACAACTTCACCGCGCTCAACGCCCCTGAGGACCACCCCTCGCGTTCGGCGCGCGACACCTTCTACGTGGTCGATCCCTCCAAAGACGACAACGAACTGCTGGAGGCGGGCCACAACACCGACCGCCTGGGCATCTCCGAGCTGCTGCTGCGCACCCAGACCTCGGGCGTGCAGGTGCACCACATGGAGGCCCACAAGCCGCCCATCTATATGATTTGCCCCGGCACCGTCTTCCGTCCGGACACGGCTGATGCCAACCACCTGCCGCAGTTCAACCAGATCGAGGGCCTGGTCGTGGACGAGGGCATCACCTTCGGCGACCTCAAGGGCACCCTGGACGCCTTCACCAAAGCAATGTTCGGCGAGGAGCGCGCCACGCGCTATCGTCCGCACTTCTTCCCCTTCACCGAGCCGTCCTGCGAGGTGGACGTGTCCTGCGGCGTGTGCCACGGCGAGGGCTGCTCCTTCTGCAAGCACACCGGTTGGCTGGAGATCCTGGGCGCCGGCATGGTGGATCCCAACGTGTTGGAGAACTGCGGCATCGACTCCGAGCGCTACACCGGATTTGCCTTTGGCATCGGCGCCGAGCGCGTCGCGGCCCTGCGCTACGACCTTCCCGACCTGCGCATGCTGGTGACGGGCGACATGCGCTTCCTGGAGCAGTTCTAGCGCTCGCGGCGCAGCCCGCATCCACCTGACCCTTCTCGCGCAACAGAAAGGAATCCCTCATGCGCGTTTCCTACGAATGGCTCAACACGATGGTCGACCTGCCGGCTGACCCGCACACGCTCGTCGCCGAGTTCGTGCGCACCGGCACCGAGGTCGAGAGCATGGAAGACACGGGCGCCGCCCTCAAGAACGTGGTCACCGGCCACGTCCTGGAGGCCGTGCCGCACCCCGACTCCGACCACATGAAGGTCTGCAAGGTCGACGTGGGCGCCAAAAACGTCGACGCCGACGGCAACCCCGTGCCGTTGCAGATCGTCTGCGGCGCCCCCAACATGCGTACCGGCATCAACGTGCCCGTGGCCATGATCGGCGCGGTGCTGCCCGGCGACTTCAAGATCACCCGTGCCAAAAAGCGCGGCGTGGAGTCCTGCGGCATGTGCTGCTCGGGCCGCGAGCTGGGCCTCGACGGCGATCACAGCGGCATCCTGGAGCTGCCCGAAGGCACCGAGCCCGGCCAGGACTTCGCCCAGTGGGCTGGCATCGGCGACGTGATCCTGGACTGCGAGATGACGCCCAATCGTCCCGACTGCCTGTCGATGGTGGGCATCGCGACCGAGGTCTCCGCGATCTTCGACGAGGACACCCACATCGAGCACCCCCAGGTGCGTGAGGAGGTCGGCCCGGACGCCCACGACCTGGTGAGCGTGCGCATCGACGACCCCGAGATGTGCGCCCGCTACACCGCGCGCGTCGTGCGCAACGTGAAGATCGGCCCGTCGCCCGAGTGGCTGGCCAAGCGCGTGAGCGCCGCCGGCAGCCGCCCCATCAACAACGTCGTGGACGTCACCAACTACGTGATGTACCTCACGGGCCAGCCGCTGCACGCCTTTGACCTGGGCAAGCTCAGCGAAGTCGACGGCCGTCGCTCCATCGTGGTGCGCGCCGCGCGCGATGGCGAGACCATCCAGACCCTGGACGGCCAAGAGCGCCAGCTCACGCCCGACACCTGCCTCATCACCGACAACGGCGAGCGCCCGGTGGCGTTGGCCGGCGTCATGGGTGGCGAAAACTCGAAGATCGACGAGGGCACCGTGGACGTGCTGCTGGAGTCAGCCGTCTTCCAGAAGGGCCACATCTCCCGCACGAGCCGTGGCCTGGACCTCATGAGCGAGGCGTCCATCCGCTTCGAGCGCCAGGTAGACCCCGAGGGCTGCGCCCTGGTCGCCGACATCGCGGCGGCGCTGTTCGAGGAGTGCTGTGGGGCCGAGGTGTGCCCGGGCACCGTGGACGTGTACCCCGGCAAGGCCGCGCCGCAGGCCATCAGGCTGCGTCCCGAGCGCGTGCGTGCCGTGTGCGGTGCCGACATCGCCGACGAGCTGCAGCTGCGTTACCTCACGCGCCTGGGCTGCACGGTGGAACCGACCTTCCAGGCCGAGCACCGTGGCCGCAAGGTGGACGCCTACCTCGTGACGCCGCCCTCGTTCCGTCCCGACCTCACCCGCGAGGCCGACCTGGTGGAGGAGGTGCTGCGCCTCTTCGGCATGGCGGAGGTGCCTTCCACCATCCCCGGCGCCGCCAACCACATCGGCGGTCTCACCGTCGACCAGCGTCGCATGCGCCTCATCGACGCCACGATGCGCGCCTGTGGCCTGTCCGAGACCCTCAACTACGTGTACTGCGACCACCGCGACCTCGCGCGCCTCGGCATGTCCGAGGAAGGCCGTGGCATCCCCGTGCAGCTCATGAACCCGCTCGTGGCCGACCAGTCCGAGATGCGCCGCACGCTCATCCCCGGCCTGCTGCGCAGCGTGGCCTACAACAAGGACCACGGCGTGGCCGACGTCACGCTCTACGAGATGGGCCGCGTGCTCTTTGGCAAGAAGGGCAAGCAGCTGCCGCAGGAGGAGACCTACCTCGCGGGCGTGCTCTCGGGCGCCTCGGGCGTCCAGGAGTGGAACGTGCGCCCGCACGAGCTGGACTTCTTCGACGCCAAGGGCATCGTCGAGCAGCTGCTCGAGACCCTGCGCATCACCAAGGTCAAGTTCAAGCCGGCTGACCCCGCGCGCTACGGCTGGCTGCAGCCGGGCCGTGCCGCCGAGCTCATGACGCGCGACGGCCAAGTGCTCGGTTGGGTGGGCAACATCCACCCGCGCGCCCTCAAGGCCTTTGGCATCGATGACGCCGTGGTGGCCTTTGAGCTGCCGGTGGCGCGCCTGCTCAAGCTCGCGACCGACCAGCTGCCCTTCCAGGACATCCCCACGCTGCCCGGCGTGGCCGTGGACCTGGCCATCGTCGTGGACGAGTCCGTGACCGCCGAGCTCATGGCCCAGCGCCTCACGAGCGCAGGCGGCAAACTCCTCACGAGCGTGCACCTGGCCGACATCTACCGTGACGAGCAGCGCGTGGGCGTGGGCAAGAAGTCCATGACCTGGAACCTCGTGTACCGCGCGGCTGACCACACCCTCACCTCCGACGAGGTCGAGAAGGCCCACAACAAGCTCGTGACCAAGGTCTGCAAGTCCACGGGCGGCGAGGTGCGCGCGTAAGCTTCGCGCCTGTTGCCACGGGCGGGGCGGGGACGTGTGGTCCGCGCCCCGCCCGTCTCTGACCATGGGCTCGTTGGGTCCCTGCCTGACAGGCGCTGCGCTGCCGCACACAGATGCTTGGGTGTTTGTGCGGACACAGCTTGCTATCATCCCTGAAGGCTCGACCCACGCGCTGCCCGTACGCAATCGAAAGGATGCTGCCATGGCGCATTCCGCACTGCTACCCCTCTCGAAGGACCGCATCGCCCAACGAATCCATGCAGCTCTGGCCAACAAGTTGCGCGCCGAGGAGTACCGGGATCCCGAGGAGTCGAGGCTCCAGGGTCGTGCGCTGCGCAAGGAGGTGCCGCGTACGTCCCAGGCGGTCTTCGAGCCAGCGGCCGACCGCCCCGATCCCGTGGCGCTGCTCAAGGAGCAGGGTGCCTCGCGCCTGCAGTCGCTGCTGCCGCTGCGCTACGAGCGCATGGCCGTCTCGCCGTTCACGTTCTATCGCGGCGCTGCGCTCATCATGGCGCAGGACCTGTCCACCCAGCCCAAGACGGGCATCAACGTGCAGCTCTGCGGCGACGCCCACGTGTCCAACTTCGGCTTCTACCTGTCGCCCGAGCGTCGCACGGTCTTCGACCTGAACGACTTCGACGAGACGGCGCGCGGGCCTTGGGAGTGGGACGTGAAGCGCCTGGCCGCGAGCCTGGAGAT
>CACXFF010000395.1 GCA_902766805.1 uncultured Coriobacteriaceae bacterium
CTTGCTCTGCGCGCGCGAAGCCGTGTGCACAGAGCAGCTCCGCCAGATCGCGCTCGTGCGCCCACGCGAGGAAGTCCCGCATGGTCTGGGGCTTGGACGCAGAGGCGAGCTCGATGCGGCCGGGCGGCAGCTTGCGCTTCACCTCGTCGGGCATCGCAGCTATCTGTTTGGCTATGGATTCGGCGTTGTAGACCTCCGTGAGGCAATAGTCCGCCACGATGTCGTCGTCGCACACACCGCACAGGCACAGGATGGTCGCGGCGATCATGCCCGTGCGGTCCTTGCCCGCCGTGCAGAAGAAGTCCACGCTGCCCCCATCCCGCACGGCAGCCAAAACGACCTGCAGCACACGCACGACCCCGCCGAGCGAGCGCTCCATCATCTCGGCATAGTCGAGGCTCATGCTCTTCATGTACTCGCGCGACGCGTCCGCTTCGGTCGCCGCACTCCCCCGCTCGCCCAACAACGGACAGTGGTGGTACGCCATCCCCTCAGGCGCGTCCACGGGCTTGCTGAAGCGTTCCGCGCTGCTGCGCAGGTCCACGAGCGTCGTGACGCCCAGCCCGCGTAGCGCTTCCCACTCGTCAGCGCTCGCAAGAGCGGGGCAGTCGCTGCGGAAGACCCTGCCCCACAGCGTCGCACGGCCCTCGCCCGCCTCGTAGCCGCCGAGGTCTCGCAGGTTGTTCAAGTGCGGCAGGGCTATCCTACGCTTGGGAATCATGCATCCACCCTCTCGCGCAGGGCCTCGACCAACCGGCGAGGGATCTGCACGGGATACGCCTTCTGCAGCTCGTCGAACGCGTCGAGCAGCTCGGCCATGGACGCGAAGCCGCCCATCACCGCGTCGCTGAACACGAACGGATCGCGCCCGGGCATGCGCACCTCGTACTGGATGATGCTGGTCACGCCCGGCTCCTCAGCGATGCGCGCGAGCGCGTCCACGTTGCCCTCGGGCATCTTGAACTGGCAGGCGTAGCTGAGGTTGGCCAGCGCGCCATAGTCTTTCTCGGGCGGCAGGGCCTGGTCCACGTACACGTCATAGGGCAGGCGGCCCTGGGAGGCGGTGACCAACGTGGTGATGCCCGACCAGCGGTTGTTGATCTCCAGGAAGTACCATTCGCCATCGACCAGCACGAGGTCGACGTTCATGATGCCGCTGAATCCCATGAGCTCCGCCATGCGACCCAGCTCGGCGCGCAGCTCCTCTACGCGCGGCGCTTCGTCGGTGATGGGGCCAATCTTGAGCATGTCGGTCCCCAAGGGGTCCTTCAGCTCGCTCTGGGTGCAGCTGAACTCGAGGTAGGGATACGAGACGATGTAGTTGCCCGCAGACCCGTGCACCTCGGTGCTGTACTCGACGCCCGCCAGGAACTGCTCCACGATGACGTCCTCTACGAGCTCGTCCGAGAGCAGGTACGCACGGGCGTCTTCGAAGTCAGGCGCGATGTGGATGCCCATGGACGAGGAGCCCGTCGTGCTCTTGATGACCACCGGCATGTCCATGTTCTTGACTTCCCACAGCACATACTCCTGGTACACGTTGCCCGTGCAGGCGGCACCGAGCTTGTCGCTGCAGAAGAGCTCGTGGTGCACGTAGAAGGCGTCCGGCACGCGGAAGCCCGCGTCCTTCAGGACCTGATGCGTCCGCCACTTGTCGAAGCAGTCCATGGCCGTCTTGGGCGTGTAGCAGATGGTCTCGATGCCCTGCTGGCGCAGTGCCTCGGCGATGGTGGCATCGCGCAGGCCGTTCCAGTCGTAACCCGAGACCGGCCCCGGGATGGCCACCGCCACATCGGGCTTGAGCGCCGCGACGGCTTCCACGAACTCATCGTGCTTGGCCTCCATGGGCAGCGTGACCAGGTGCACGCCCTGAGGCTCGCGCACCAGCTTGCCGTCATAGATGTCGAGGAAGTACCTGCCGTTGAGCTGCACAACGAGGTACAGCTCGCAATCGGGGTGGCGCGCCGCCATCTCGTCCCACTGGTCGGCCCAACGCGGGAACACCGTGCAGTTGCTGCTGGCGTCGCGGCGCTTGGAGTTGCTGGAGTACAAGACGATCCTTTTCATGACGTTCCTTCCTGTGAGAACTGAACCAGGCGCTCGATGCTGCGCAAGAGCGCTTCCTTGTAGGCGTTGACGTGTTCCTCGCTGTAGAGGCTGCGCGCATAGATGAACTTGAAGAGCAGGCCCTGAGGGAGCTGGACCAACTGCAGACTGGTGCGGCGCAGCACCGTGTGCGTGGGCGATGGTGGCACGGACATCTGGGCTTGCATCCGCCTCATGGCATCCATGTCGAGCAGCGACCCCTCGTAGACCAAGAACAGCGCGTCGCTCTCGAAAAGCCTCTCGTGCTCGAAGCACCACTCGTAGGCGCTGTGCGGGCGCGCCGCACGCGAGCGCTCATGCAGCTGTGCGGCCACCTTGGCCACGTCGTCGTCCATGGTGACGCCCAGAGGCAGCAGGGCGATGAGCATGCCGGCGGCATCCCGATATGCGGGGTTGGCGCGATTCTGGTACACCCAACTGAGCCTCACGTCACGCTCGCCCTCGACCTCAGAGAGCGTCATGAGCGCGGCTTGGGCGCAGAACTCGGTAGGCGAGATGCCCAAGCTGTCCCTGAGCCGCCGCAAGTCCTCGGGGGTCACGGGAGCAATGAACCGGAAGCTGGCCGAACTCAGGTCGTCGGACACATAGTCGGGCTTCAGGTTGCAGCACCATGCGGTCTGACCGTACTCGCGCTCGAAATACGCGCGCGCCTGCGCAAGGCCCGGCCTCCCCTCTCCTTGGCCTGCCTCGTCCAAAAAGGCGTAGAAGGTGTCGGGCGCAAGGCCCTCCTTCCCCTCGTAGAGGCGAACGATGCTCTCTACCAGCACGTTGATCGACGTGGCCTCGAGCGCGACGTGGTGCGCGCTCAGGAGCATGTGCACGCTGGTCTGCGCGACGTAGAGGCGCAGGTCGACGAGCGAGGCGCCAAAGAGACGCATCGGCCTGTTGAGCGTGGGGCGCAGCGCCTCGAACTCCTCGTCGCTGACCTCTTGCACGGTGAGCTCGTAGCGCAGGCGGGGCTCATAGCGCTGCACCACGCGTCCCTGTCCGTCGAACTCGAGCACCGTGCGGAAGATGGGGTACCGGTCGACCGTCTCGCGCATGGCCCGCACGAAGCGTTCGACCTCTACGGACGCGCGGGGCATGGAGAAGATCATGGGCAGGTTGAGCACGCA
>CACXFF010000396.1 GCA_902766805.1 uncultured Coriobacteriaceae bacterium
CGGCCAGTCAGGACGGGGTCGCCGGCGTTTCCTCACGGCGGCCGAAGATGGCGCTGGTCTCCGCGAACACGTCCTTGCCCGCAGCCCGCATGTTGTCGACCGCGGCGATGCCGTCGCACACGTACCCCAGGCCCTCGAGGCTGCGGAAGGCGATGGCGGCGTGCTGCCTGCGCTTGAACAGCCTCGCCTTGCGCTCGCACAGCGAGTTGTCCGGCTCCACGCGCGGGTCGCGCAGGAACAGCAGGTGGTGCTCGCGGTAGTCGCGCATCCTCCTGAACAGGTTGTAGCCGTCGCGGTAGTACTTCGTGGGAGGGCTCTCGGCGTACTCCGCCTCGGCCAGCGCCAGGATCTCGTCGTAGCGCGCCTCCATCGCAGCGGCCTCCGCCGGGCCCGGCCCCCCGCCCGGCGGCAGCGAGTTGCGCAGGTGGACCATCGCCCGCACGTGCTCCAGCATGAGCGCGTTCCAGGTGAGGTGCGGCTCGTTCTGCACGCTGCCCACCAGGTAGCGCACGACGTGCTGCAGGCACTCCTGGTGGCGCGCGCCGTAGGAGTAGAAGGTGAGGTCGTGGTCGTGGGAGACGCAGCCGACGTAGTCCGCCAGCGGCGTCCCGGCCACGCCGGCGTGCCCCTTGCGCTCGCGGGCGTACATGGCGGTCGCCTCGCCGTTGGCCAGGATCAGCACCTGCCTCTGCTCGCCGCCGACGTTGGCGACGGTGAAGTCGGCGTGCATCGACGGCGACGACATCAGCGACTCCAGCGCCGCCCGCCTCTCCGGCCCGGACTTGGCGGAGAACTCGCGCGCCAGCCCGCAGATCATCCCCACGGACATGTCGAGCGCCCCGCCGCTCGCCTCGCGCAGGAAGGAGGAGGCCTTGGCCAGCGAGGCGCAGCACTCGTTGTTGAGCAGGAACGCGAGCGCCTTGCAGGAGCCGTCGTAGGTGACCTCGTCGGAGACGCCGTCGGGGAAGGGGGCGTGGCGCCTGCCGCCGGTGGAGCGGCTGCGCCAGACGCCCGCGACGTACTCGGTGGCCTCCACGACGACGCGCGCCGAGACGACGACCTTGCTCACGGTCTCGCCCGTGCGGTACAGGTCCGGGTCGTCCTCCCATCCCTCGGGGTCGGCGAGCGCCACCGTGCGCGTGGGCGCCGGCGCCCTCCGCGGGTGGTGGGGGTGGCCCGGCTGCGCGCCGGCCCTCCGGCCGGTGGCCTCGCGCGTGTTGGGGACCCGCTTCCTGCGCGCGACCTGCTTGGAGGAGGGTATGGACGAGTTCTCGAAGTCCCTGTTGACCTGGGCGGTGAGCTTGGCGTTGAGGCCGCGCGCCCCCTCGAGCTCCGCCTCCAGCTCGGCGATCCTGCGCCTGTCGGCCGCGGCGGCGTCGAGCAGCTCGGCGACCCTCCGCTCGGCGCGCAGCGCCCGCTCCTCCTGGGCCCTGGCCGTGCGCGTCGCGTGCGCGACGGCCTCCTCGCCCTCCCGCCTCACCATCTCGCAGGTCTCCCACCAGCCCCTTATCATCTTGGCGTTGAGCCTGCCCAGCTCGGCGGCCTCGCGCCTGAGCGAGCGGACCCGCGCCTCGTACTCGCGCTGCAGCGACTCGCGGCGCGCGACCTCGGCGGCGTACGCGGCGCCGGACTCCAGCTCCTCGATCCTCCTGGCCTGCGCGCGCACCTTCAGCTGCAGGGCGCTCACGGCGGCGAAGTCGTCCCCGATCCGCACGGTCAGCCCCTGAGCGCCCCGAGCTCGGCCTCGAGCCTGGCGACCTCCGCCTCCAGCTCGGCGACGCGGGCGAGCTGCTCCTCGTAGAGCCGCTTGTACCTGGGCCTCGCGGCCTCCTCGGCCCTCCGGGCGGCGGCCTTGCGCACGCGCCCGTCGGTGGGGACTATCTCGCCGGTGGCCTCGTCGACGCGCCCGATCAGCGTCCTCCTGGACCTCGACTGCCTCTTCTCCTTGTCCCAGTAGGACTTGCTCTCGTACGCGTAGGTGATGCCGCTCCTCTTGTCGTGCTGGTACACGATGCCCATCCGTTGCCTCCTGACCTGCGGATATCGTTAGGCATATTATAACACCTAACGATATCCAGATCAAACAGAAACGGGCATCTACCTGCTATTTCTTTGCGCCTGCGCCATGTTATGGGTGATGTCAGTCAATCCGCCGGGCCTTTGCTGGCCGACCCGTGAACAGTAAC
>CACXFF010000397.1 GCA_902766805.1 uncultured Coriobacteriaceae bacterium
TGACCGCGACGACGATGGGCACGCCCGCCGCCTTGGCGTGGTTGATGGACTCGATGGTCTGCGGCATGACGCCGTCGTCGGCCGCGACGATGAGGATGACGATGTCGGTGACCTTGGCGCCGCGGGCACGCATGGCCGTGAAGGTCTCGTGGCCCGGGGTGTCGATGAAGGTGATGGTGCGGCCGTTGATCTGCACCTGGGAGGCGCCGATGGCCTGCGTGATGCCGCCCGCCTCGCCCGCGGTGACGTGCGTCTCGCGGATGGCGTCGAGCAGCGAGGTCTTGCCGTGGTCGACGTGGCCCATGACGGTGACCACGGGCGGACGCGGCTTGAGGTCCTTGGGGTCGTCGTAGAAGGTGAAGGAGTTCTCCTCCTCCTTGGTCATGACCCTGACCTCGCGGTCCATGTCGTCGGCGATGAGCTCGATGAGCTCGTCGGACATGGACTGCGTGAGCGTGAGCGGGCTGCCCAGCAGGAAGAGGCGCTTGACGATGTCGGAGGCGGCCACGCCCAACAGCTCGGCCACCTCGGCGACCGTGGAGCCGGTGGGGACCTTCACCACGCCCAGGGCGCGCACGTCCTGGTCGTTGGCGATGGCCTCTTCGATCTGGCGCTGTTGCTCGGCCTGGGCCTGCTGCTGCTGACGACGCTCCTTGCGGCGCTTGCGGCGGCCGGTGGACTCACGGCTCGCCTCCTCCACCGCGGCGCGGGCCTCGGCCAGCACGTGGCTACGGTTGAAGTCCTCGGCCTCGCGCGCCATGCGGCTGTAGCGGTCCTCGCCCTCGTCACGACGGCCCTTGCCGCCACGGCGGCGCTTGGAACCGGGACGCTCGTCCTGCGAGGGGCCGGGATCGGCGCTCATCGGACCGCTACGGAAGCTCGTGCGGTCCTGGCGCGGGGCAGAGCTGCGCTCGCCGCGCTCGGGACGTTCGCCGCGCTCTCCGCGCTCGGGACGCTCCTGGCCACGCTCGGAGCGCTCCTGCCCGCGCTCGGGACGGGCATTGCGCTGCCCGCGCTCCTGGCGCGGCGCACGGCTGGTCTGCTTGGCCGCGCTGGCCTCGGCCATGATCTGCTCCTGTTGGGCGATCTGGTCGAGCAGCGAGGACATGGAGCGCACCGAAGACGGCGCGTTGTCCTTCTGGCGCTCGCGCGCCTCTTCCTCGGCGCGACGGGCGGCCTCGGCGCGCTCGGCAGCGGCCTTCTTCTCGGCCTCCATGCGCGCACGGCGCTCGGCGGCCTCGGCGGCACGTTCGGCGCGGCGACGCTCCTCCACGGCGATGCGCTCGGCCTCGGCCTTGGCCTTGGCTTCGGCCTCGGCGGCAGCCTTGGCCTCTTCCTCAGCGCGCTTGGCGGCCTCGATGGCCTGCGCGCGCTCCTTGAGGATGGGGGCGAGCTTCTTGCGAACCATGGAAACGTACGCGTCCTCGAGCGCCGAGGACGGCGACTTGGCGGGAATCTTCATGTCCTGCAGGTGACCGAGCATCTCCTTGCTGGTCATCCCAAATTCTTTGGCGAGGTCATGCACTCGGGTCTTGGCCATGGGACCTCCTTAGATGAGAGAGTCGGGGTCGTCGCTCGCGTTGGCGTCGATCATCGACGGGTCGGCAAGCGCCATCTTCTCGTGCACGCCGCAGAAGCGCGAGCCGGGGCGCGCGTGGTTGCGGCAGCGTGCTCCGGACTCGCTCACGAACTCGCAGCGGGCCGGGGCGTCTTCCTCGCCCACCAGGTCGTCCACGACCGGGGCCGAGGCCATCTGCGCGAGCACGCCCGCGGCGAGCGACTCGTTCTTGATGTCGATGTGCCAGCCGGTGAGGCGGGCGGCGAGACGGGCGTTCTGGCCCTCCTTGCCGATGGCGAGGGAGAGCTGGTCGTCGGGGACGATGACCGTGGCGTAGTTGCGCTCCTCGTCGATGATCACGTTGGAGACGCGCGCCGGGGACAGGGCCGCGGCCACGCGGGCGCGCGGGTCGTCGCTCCAGGGCACCACGTCGACGCGCTCGCCGCGCAGCTCGGACACCACGGTGCGCACGCGGGAGCCCTTGGGGCCCACGCAGGCGCCGACCGGGTCGAGGCGGTCGTCATAGGAGGCGACGGCGACCTTGGCGCGCACGCCCGGGTCACGGGCGATGGCCTTGACCTCCACGATGCCGTCATAGACCTCGGGGACCTCGAGCTCGAAGAGGCGCTTGATGAGCTCGGGATCGGTGCGCGAGATCACGATGGAGGGACGCGAGCGGTCGCCCTTGACGGGCTGCACCTGCGCGTTGGGGTCGCGCACGTCCACGATGATGGCCTTCACGCGCTGGTTGTGCAGGTAGCGCTCGCCCGCGGGACGCTCGTTGCGCTCGTCGGGGTGGCGGCGCTGGTCGAAGTGCGGCAGCTCGGCCTCCACGCCCTCGCGGATCTTGACGATCGTGAAGTCGGGCGTGGACTGCAGCACCGTGCCGGTGATGATGTCGCCGATGCGGTCGGAGAACTCCTCATAGATCTGCTGGCGGATGGCGTTGCGCACGATGGCGTTGATCTCTGCCTTGGCGTGCTGGGCAGCGATGCGGCTCGTGCCGGGCGGGGTCACGTCGACCTCGTCGTAGTCCTCGTATTCGCCGGTCTCCTCGTCGTACTCTCCCGTAGGCACGAGCTCGTAGACGTAGATGTTGCCGGTCGCGCGGTCGATGGTGACACGCGCGCCGTATTCCAGGTGCAGCAGCTCGGCGTAGCTTTTGGCCAGCGACTGCTCGAGCCTGTCCAGCAGGTAGAGCTCGTCGATATGACGCTCTTGGCACAGGGCCATGAGCGCCTCCATCATTTCGGATGCCATCCTTTTGTCCTCCTTCTTCCGGGGGTCTCATCCAGCGTAAGCGGTGTTACTTGCCAATCTCATCAAACGAGGGCTTGAGCTTGGCGGAGCGCAGCTGCTCGAACGGCAGCGCGCAGCGCTCGCCGTCGCAGTCGAGCACGACGTCGTCGCCCTCCATGCCCACGAGCACGCCCGTGTACTTGCGCCGACCCTCGCCGGGCACGAGCGCCACGCTCACGGTCTGCCCCGCGAAACGCTCGAAGTCCTGGCGGCGGCGCAGCGGGCGCGCCAGCCCCGGGGAAGACACCTCCATGGTGTAGGTCCCCGGGAAGGGGTCCACGAAGTCGAGCACCTCGCCGATCCAGCGGCTGTGGGCGCCGACCTCGTCCAACGAGATCGCGGGCAGCTCGGGGTCGGCGTGGTCCACGCGCACGCGCACCGTGGGCGCCTTGGCCGTGCCAACCACCTCCACGTCGACGATGTCTGCGCCGTGGGCCTCCGCGGCCACCTCCAGGGCGGCCAGGATGCGCTCCCTTGCCTGCTCGAACACGCTGTCTCCCCTCTTCACACATGAGGGAAGCGGGGCCAGACGATCAACCCCACTTCCCTCATAGGCGTACATGATTGAAGTTGTGCTAACTCTAAACGAGACGCGAGCGCCACGTCAAGCAGCACACACAAGCTTCGCCTTTGCGCGTGCGGCCCGCAGCGCCCGGCCCTCCTTTCGGAACGTCCCTCGCCCAGACGCGGGGCGTCGGTCACAGGACGGTCTGCACCAGCCCGGGGACCGCTTCCGCGCGAGCGGCTGCCGGGATGGTGCCCTCCAGGAGAAGGATTTCGCGCGCTGCGATCTCGTCGAGGGTGCCGTCTTCGCAAAGCCCGAGATACACGTCGAGCAGGGCGGGGTCGAACTGCGTCCCCTTTCCCTTCACGAGCTCCTCGTGAATGACGTCGAGCGGCAGGCCCTTGCGATAGATGCGGTCGGAGCGCATGGCGTCGTAGGCATCGGCGATGGCGACGATACGCGCGTGGAAGGGGATCTGCTCGCCGGCCAACCCGTCCGGATAGCCCCTGCCGTCGTAGCGCTCGTGATGGTGACGCGCGACCTCCGATGCACCCGTCATGCCTTCCGAAGCCGCGAGGATGGCGCCGCCCACGGTCGTGTGCGACTTGATGACCTCGAACTCCTCGTCGGTCAGCCGCCCCGGCTTGTTGAGCACGGAGTCGGGAACGCCGATCTTGCCTATGTCGTGCAGGAGCGCCTCGCGCTCCAGCAACCCCAGCTCCTCTTCCGGCAGGCCGATCCTGCGCGCGAGGGCAGACGAATACCATGAGACGCGGAACGAGTGGCCGTTGGTGTAGCGGTCCTTCGCGTCGATGGCCATGGCCAGCATCTGCACCGTCTCGTCGGTCATCTCCTCGAGCCGCTGCGCGCGCTCCCTCGCGAACCTCGTCTGGCGGTCAACCTCCTCGTTCAAACGGCCCGTGTGGTCGATCTCGAACAGGACGCTGCGATGGTATTGGACCAGGGCGATCTCCGAGAAGCAGGAGACGCTGACGAAGAGCAACAGGAAGCGCACGAAGAACTCTTGCGTGAAGTCGCCGAAGAACTGCTCTCGCACAGGGCCGAGGTAAAGGGACGAGAAGAGCACCGTGAAGTAGAGGCAAAGGATGATGCTGTACTTGACGCCCACGAAGTAGCCGACGCCGATGGGCATGAGCAGCGACCAAAGCACGTACTGCCCGTTGCCAAGGCCCGTGACCGCGTAGATGGTGAACATGATGCCGCAAAAGACCGTAGGGATGATCGCGGCCGGGCGACGGCGCTTGAGCACGCCGGCGGAATATCCGCAGCCGATGCTGGCGATGAGGGTGAGCGTCGCGCAGAGCGTGCCCGCCACGTCACCTTGCGGGATGTCGATGAAGAGCAGGACAACGCTCAAGACAGCGGTGACTCCGCTCACGAGCGTCAGTGCCTTCAGGTTGGCCCGCAGGCGGTCGCCGACGAAGATCGTCCTGTCGAGCTCTGCAAGCATCTCCCGTAATCCGAGCGACTTCATGTATCTTGCTCTCCTCACCAGCCCACAATGCCCGCCCGTCTCCGTCCCATCGAGGCACCGACGAGCAGCTCCGCTGCCAACGCTGGACTCGCAGGCAGGACGGCCCTTTCTGGGGCTGCCCTTGCCTTCCCTGGATGTTCCGTCCCCCCAATTACCCAATTAACCACTATACAGGGACAGCCGAACTGTTTGTGTTTCCACTTGGCGCGAATCTCAAAGGGCCCGCGCTCCCACGAGAGCACGGGCCCATAAGGACACAGGGCTTGCCTGCGGGTCCCCCCGCGGGCCGTCGCCGCAGGGGCTCGAGCGGCCCCGCAGCCGAAAGGCTACTTGACCACCACGTTCACGAGCCTGCCGGGCACGACGATGACCTTGACCAGCGTCTTGCCCTCCACGCTGCTCGCCACGGCCTCAAGGCCCAGACGCTCCAGCTCCTCGCGCGCGGCGTCTTTGGGCACCTGGATGCGCGCGCGGACCTTGCCGAGCACCTGCACCGCGATCTCGATCGTGGCGGCCTGGGCCAGGGCCTCATCGAAGGCAGGCCAGGGCTCGTCGTAGACCGAGCCATCCAGGCCGAGGGCCTCGTGGTAGAGCTCCTCGCCCCAGTGCGGGCAGATCGGCGAGAGCATGGCGACGATGGCGCGCGCCACGAAGAAGCACAGGGCACCGTCGCGCTCGTCGGCAGGCACCTTGTTGAGGAAGGCGCTCGCGTCGTTCGTGAGCTCCATCACGGCGCTGATCGCGGTGTTGAACTGCCCGCGGTCGAAGTCCGCCGTGCACTTGAGGCCCATCTCATGGGTGCGGCGCAGCAGCTCCCGGGCCTCGGCGCCCAGCGAGGCCGGGTCGAGCGTGGCCTGCGCGTCGGCGCTGCGGGCCAGGCCCCAGACCGTGCGCCAAGCGCGCTTGATGAAGCGGTTCGCGCCAGCGACAGCCTCCTCGTCCCAGTTGAAGTCCTTCTCGGACGGGGCGATGAACAGGATGGCCAGGCGCATCGTGTCGGCGCCGTAGGGGTCGATCACGCTGCTGGGCGGCACGACGTTGCCCTTGGACTTGGACATCGTCTCGCCGTTGGCGTCCTTGACCATGCCCTGGCAGAGCAGGTTGGTGAA
>CACXFF010000398.1 GCA_902766805.1 uncultured Coriobacteriaceae bacterium
CAGCTCGTCGGCGCGTGACATAGGCTACCTCTTGGCCAGGCCGAGCAGATAGCTCAGCTCGTTGGACACGTCGTCGACCAGGTAGTCTGCCTTCGAGTCCAGCTCCGCCAGCTCGTGGAAGTCCTGGCGCGGCGTGATGACCGCCTCAATCACGTCGGCATAGGCCTGCCAGCGGTCGTGATAGAGCTTCGATGCGGAGCTCGCCTCAGAGGAAATCCTGCTCGCCGTGGCGTCTGCGCTGTCGGTGAGGCTGGCCGTCTGGGGGACGCTGATCTCGTCGGCGGCCTTGAGCGCGTCGGCCACCGCCGTGCGCGCCGCCTCGAGCTCCTCGGTGCGGACCGCGTCCTCGCTAGCCGAGGCCGCCGCGCGCAGGTGGCGCTGCACGCGCTCCATGCCCTCTTGGTCGGCAGAGTCGATCGCGCGTACGAACTCCGAGACCGCGGGCTGCACGCCCGAGTACTCACGCGCAGACACCGAGACGGTGTAGCCGTCCAAGTAGACGAGCGAGCTGTCGGTCAGGGCGTCGGCCGTGGTGTAGCTGCCCGTACGGGAGCTCGTGCCGATGTCGCCCGTGAGGCCTTGGCCGGAGTAGTCGTCACCGTAGAGCTGGTTCAGGAGGTCCTGCAGCTCGGGGTCGAGCTCATCGCTGTAGCCGTTGACGTCGTTGTTGGAATGGGGCACGTAGCCGTTGGGGTGCTGGGCAAGCTCCTCTTGGAGGACCTGATGTACCGCAACCGACGTGCAGGAGCCCACGCCAGCGGCCATCGCGACGCTCAGCACGAGCGCCACGACGCCCAGGATGATGGGCAAAGGGCCCGTGCTACGCGCGGCTTCGCGGTCGGTCGTGGCCGACGCGGTCTCCACCACGGGCTGATCGGGCACCACCGGCTGCGCGGGAGTCGGATCTGTCACAGGGGGCACGGCTTGCGTGGCAGGCTCCTGCTGCCGCGCGGATGCCGCAGCGCCCGCACCGACGCCGACGCCAAACGGGACGGTCGGGTCCGGCCCCGGCGTCGCAGGCTCTGGTCCCGGCGTCGCAGATGCCTCGCCAAGGGGCGGGAACTGGGCGTCGGACGGCTGGGGCACGGCGACTGGGGTGCCGCACTCCGGGCAGAAGCGCGCGCCAGGCTGCAGGGACAAGCCGCACTCCGGGCAGTAACGCTGGGGCCGTGTGACCAGGGCAGACGCGGGAAGGGCCGGCTCGAACACTGCGGGCATCTGCTCCGGCTCGGCTGCAGGCTCACTCGGCGCGGCAGCAGGCTCGCTCGAAGCAGTCGCAGGCCAAGACCGCGTGGGCTCCAGGGAGGGCTCCAGGCGCTCGGTGGCCGCAGCGGGCAACACCGTGGTCGGGGGCTCGGGATCGACGGCGTGCGCAGCAGGGAACAGCTCGTCTTCGACCTCACCGGGCAGGTGCGGGCCCTCGTCGGAAACGCCTGAGTCCTGCTTGACTTCGTCTTCGTCTATCTCGCTGGTCTCGTCATCGTCGTCCTTGTGGGCGTCGTGCAACGGCTCGAGGTCGTCGGCAGCGTAACGGAAGACGCGCGCCGCGGCCGGCTCCTGCGGCTGTGCTGGCTCTTCGGCGGGCTGTGGCAGCGGCTGCACGGGCTGCTCGGCGGCCTGCGGCTGCACGAAATGCCCGGCAGACGGCACCGACTCGACAGGCTCGGTAGACGGCACCGGCACTACAGGCTCGACAGACGGCAGCGGCACGGGCGCATCGGCGCCCAGGGCCTCTTCGGCGGCCTGCGGCTGCGCGGCCGCTTCCGTCACGGACGGCTCCTGTGCGCCAGTCGCGCCAGCCTCGCCACGAGGGGCCTGCGGGGCATCGCCGTGCTCGGGAGCGAGCGGCGCGTCAAAAGCTTCAGACATAGTAGGTACCTCCTCATACACAGAGATGCATTTATTCTACAAGCAGTGGTGACTCTGTCTGGGGACAAGTTCGCACACAGGCACAGATGGGCCGCTCTCTATAATGGAGACTCGTGTGTAGCGAATAGAGGGGGTCCCATGCACGCCATCGACATCGTCCGCCGCGTCCAGCGCCTCGCCTGCGCGCTGTTCGTGTGCCTCGCCGCTTGGCCTGCGCTTGCACAGGCGGACACCCTCGTGGCGACGTTGGGCGAGCACGCCCAGGTGCGCGAGCAGCTGGTGGGCTCGGTCAGCTACCTGATGCTCCCCTCGTGCGCGGACCTGCGCGCGCTCGACCTGTCCTGCGTGGACGACGACGGCAATGCGCTGGCCGCCAGCGTCACCTGCAACGGCCACACGGAACAGCTCGGCGAGGGCAACGTAGACCTGCTTGCCAGGAGCGACAGACCGACTGTCTACGGCGGCGAGCTCGGCGACGCCTACGTGCTCTCCCTTGCGACCAGCGAAGGCACGCGCCACGTGCACGTGAAGCACTCGGCGCTCATCGGGTCGGTTTTTGTGGACAGCGAGCGGGGCCGCGCCTACGTGGACGAAAGCCCCGATCACAGTACCAAAGACCAGGGCCACCTCACCGTCCTCGATGCGTCCGGCGCCAGCGTCTACGACGACGCCCTCGCCCAGATCAAGGGCCGCGGCAACTCCACGTGGGCCAGTTCGCCCAAGAAGCCCTACCAGATCAAGCTCCCCACGCGGGCCGACCTGCTCGGCGGCACGCAGCCCTCCAAGACCTGGATCTTGTTGGCCAACGCCGGCGACCCTAGCCTGCTGCGCAACAGCCTGGCGCTCGACCTGGCCAAAGAGCTGGGCATACCCTACGCCGCGAGCTGCGCGCCCGTGGACCTGTACTACGACGGGTGCTATCGCGGCAGCTACCTGCTCACCGAAAAGAACGAAGTGGCCCAGTGGCGCGTGGAGATCTCCGACCTCGAAGACGCCAACGACGATGCCAACGAGGGCAATCCCGCTTGGGAAGACCCGGTGATCGCCCAGGCCACCAACGCGCATGGCAACCAGTACCAATACGTCACCGACGCCCGCGACCCTGCAGACGTCAGCGGCGGCTACCTGCTGGAATATGACCTGCACGCCAACGACGACGACATTTCCTTCGACACCTTCCTCTCCTCCTTCACCATCAAGTCGCCCGAGCCCCCCACGCAGGGCGAGGCGCGCTACATCTCCGAGCTGGTGGACGACGCGTTCCGCGCGCTCATCATCGGTGAGGAGCGTGGCGCCGAGCCCGGGCGTTACTTCGACCTGGAGGCGTTCGTGCGCATGGGCTGCCTGCAGGAGTTCGTGATGGACGGCGACTACCTGTCGGTCTCATCGTCGTATTTCGCCGTGGAGCAAGGTGCCGGCCGGCTCGTGGCCTGCGCGCCCTGGGACTTCGACCGCGCGTTCCCCCATGACAGCCAAGGGCCCAAGGGCTTCGCGCGCAGCGCACTCATGGGCAACCCGTCCCTGCAGCGACGCTTTGCCGCCCTATGGCGTGACGAGCTCGCGCCGCTCGTGGACGCGGTCCTGCTCGGGGACGAGCAGGCGCTGGGCACGCGCGGAAAGCTGCACTCGATCGCCTACTACCAGCATCAGGTCGACGCGTCGCGCCGCATGGACGAGACCCTGTGGGGCCTCGCGCCCATGAGCGACGAGTGGCTCGTGTGGGACCAGTCGGCACAGAGCTTCGCGAGCGCCTGTGCCGCGCTGCGCAGCTTCGCGCGCGAACGCGCGTCCTACCTCGACGCATGGGCGCAGAGTTCGCTTGCGTCGGGCTCATGGCACCAAGAGGGACGCATCTGGCGTGGCAACACGGTGGCCACCGTCATCGACGGGCAGCTGCAGCGCGGCAGCTTCCGCGACGCGCAGGGCGTGGACTGCTACGCCGATCCGGAGCTGGGCGTCACGCTCGTCGGCTGGAACCGGACGGCCGACGGAGGCCGCTACTACACGGACGTGGACGG
>CACXFF010000399.1 GCA_902766805.1 uncultured Coriobacteriaceae bacterium
CTGCGCGCGCGTTGTCGGCTGATGGCCCTCGGCCCGCAGGTGACGAGAGACGGGACGTTTTGGGGTTCTTGCTGGGCTGAGATGCTTTGATTGATTCTGCTGTCTTACGTTTGCGCAGGTAGACGGGCCAAAAGCGCTGAGAGCCTTTCTAAGGCCCGCTATGGCCCCAAGCCTTGTCCTAGGTCGCGAATTACGGCCAAAAGGCTCTTGCTGGTTCCGTTCGTCCTGGTGCCAAAAGGACAACGTCTTTTTGGTGCCAAGGCCCAACGAGTAACGAGGACACCCGCGCTCCCTGTGGGGTGCGCGGGCGTCCTGTGGGATGCTGGGTTTGTCGGTGTGCTTCGTTATTCGGCCAGGCCACGGATGAGCTTGTTGGCGTAGGTCGCGGCCACGGCACCATCGGCGGCGGCAGTGACGACCTGACGCAGCGGCGTGTTGCGCACGTCGCCGGCCGCATAGAGGCCCTCGGTCTTGGTCGCCATCGTCTCGTCGGTCACGATCGCATTGCCCTGCAGGTCCACCAGGCCTTCGACGAGCGACGACGTGGGGTTCGTGCCGACGAAGACGAAGACGCCGAAGGAAGCCGGCTCGCCTTGTTCGACATAGGTCTCGCCCGTCTTGTTGTTGAGCAACGTGACAGACGTGGCAAAGGCGCCTTCGCCCTCCATCTTGACAAGCTCCGTGTTGTAGCGCAGCTCTACCGAGCTCTGGGCCAGGCGCTCGGCCACGACGGCCTGGGCACGCACGTGGTCCTTGCGGACGAGCTGGATGACCTCCGACGCGAAATCGGTCAGGTACAGTGCCTCCTGGCAGGCCGTGTTGCCGCCGCCGACCACGTAGACCTTCTTGCCGCGGAAGAACATGGCATCGCAGGTCGCGCAGTACGACACGCCGCGGCCGGCAAACGTGTCTTCGCCCTCGAAGCCCACGTGGCGCGGCGTGGCGCCACTGGCCAGGATCACGGCTTTGGCATACCAGTCCTCGTCGCTGGAATCCTTGAGCGCGAACCGGTAGCCGTCGTGTGCCTGCGGGTCGATGGCCTGGATGCTGGTGATTTGGTCGTAGGCAAACTGCGCCCCCAAGCCCTCGGCGTGTGCGCGAAATGCTTCGCCCAGCTCGTAGCCGGACGCCTTCGCGATGCCCGGATAGTTGTCGATCTCGTCGGTCTGGGCTATCTGGCCACCGAAGCCGCCCTGCTCGAAGACGACTGCGTCCAAAAGCGCGCGCGTGGCGTAAATGGCAGCGGACAAACCGGCGGGGCCACCGCCGATGATGATGAGGTCATGCTTGTGCTCGCTCATGATGGGGTTCCTTTCTTCTGACTTCCCTAGCAATAGATTGTACACAATCGAAACTGAATTGTACACAACTAATTTGCGTGTTTCGAGCAAAAGCGTCCGTGGCGATTCAACAAAGCCGCCCGAAGGCGGCCCTGTCATCCACATGGCGTGTTTGGCGGGAACGGCATGCGTGCCCTAGACGCCGCTCGAACCGAAACCGCCCTCTCCGCGATCGGTCTCGTCGAGTTCCTCCACCTCCAGCAGCTGCACCACGGGGACGCGCTGAATGACGAGCTGCGCAATGCGCTCTCCCCGTGTGATGCGGATCGGTGTGCTGTCGTCGAGGTTGACGGCACAGACCTTGAGCTCGCCGCGGTAGTGTGCGTCGATGAGGCCGGGTGTGTTGGCCATCGAGAGCCCCTCGCGCAGCGCAAGGCCGCTGCGGGGCTGCACAAACCCTGCGTAGCCCTCGGGAATGGCAATCGCGAGGCCCGTAGACACCAGGCGGCGCTCGTGCGGCGCGAGGGTGACGTCCTCAGCAGAGCGCAGGTCGAGTCCGGCGTCGCCCTCGTAGGCGTAACTCGGTAGTTCCACGCTGGGATCCAGACGCTTGATAGGTACGGTGATGCGATCGACGCTAGGCATTGAGGCTCCTGAGTTCGTCCATGAACTCCTCGACGTCATGGAAGTCCTTGTATACCGACGCGAACCTGATGTAGGCCACCTTGTCGAGCGCGAGAAGCTCTTTGAGGATGAGGTCGCCCAGCTCCTCGGACGAGACCTCCGAACGACCAGCATCGCGCAGGTCGTTCTGGATGGTGTCGATGAGCTCCTCCAGGCGCACGACCGAGATGTCGCGCTTCACGGTGGCCCTGATGAGGCCGTTCATGAGCTTTTCGCGGTTGAAGGTCTCACGCGAGCCGTCACGCTTGACCACAAGCAGCGGAATCTCCTCGCGGCGCTCGTAGGTGGTGAAGCGAAAGCCGCAGGACACACATTCACGGCGCCGGCGTATGGCGACGTTGTTCTCGGAGGGACGCGAGTCGATGACCTTGGAATCGCAATGACCGCATTTCGGACAGCGCATAGTTCTCCCTGGAAGTGCTTCGTTCATGCTTCGTGTAAGCTGTTCCGCCCCTGGAAGCAACGCTCCAGAGCTGCGAAACAGACATACC
>CACXFF010000400.1 GCA_902766805.1 uncultured Coriobacteriaceae bacterium
ATGGGCAGGTAGGTCTCGCAGATCTGATCCACGCTGTAGGTGGGCAGCTCGTAGACCTTTTCCAGGATGGGGTTGGTGTAGGCCAGGGCGGCATCGAGCTTCTCACGGAAGATCTTTTCGTCCAGCATGTCCTGAATGCGCAGGCCCGTGCGGTTCATCTTGTCCATGTAGGTGGGGCCGACGCCACGCTTGGTGGTGCCGATGAGGTTCTTGCCGAGCTTCTTCTCGTGTGCGCCGTCGAGGTCCTTGTGGTAGGGCATCACGATGTGGGCATTGCCCGAGATCTTGAGCGCGTCACAGGAAATGCCCTGGGCCTCGAGCACGTCGATCTCACCCAACAGGATCTCCGGGTCCACGATGCACCCGTTGCCAATGATGGGGGTGGTGCCCTGATACATGACGCCGCTGGGCACTTGGTGCAGGGCGAGCTTGGTATCGCCCGCGATGACGGTGTGACCCGCGTTGGCGCCGCCCGCATAGCGGCAGACGACGTCGTAGTCGCCCGAGATGAGGTCCGTGACCTTGCCCTTGCCTTCGTCGCCCCACTGGGTACCCACGAGAACCGATGCCGGCATGACTGATTCCTTTCGCGTGTGCCTGCCCACGAAGCCTGGTGCTCGCGGCAAGCAAGTTGCTTTGCGCAGTTGAGTATAGGACATAGCCGCCAAACGACAGCGGCGTGCGCACATTTGTCCATGCTTATGCCACGGACAGGCGCCCGCCGGGCAGCGCGGCGCCGCGCACCGTCCGCGTTGGCGCTAGTCGTCGTAGCGCATGTCGAGCTCCACGAACTTGGTCATCTCGGCCAAGAACATGCAGTGCACGGTGCCTAGGGGGCCCGAACGGTTCTTGGCCACGATGAAATCGGTGACGTCCTTGTCGGGACGATCCTCGCGCTCGGCCTCCTCCTCGGTCATGGAACGGTCCAGCAGGATGACGATGTCGGCGTCCTGCTCGATGGAGCCCGACTCGCGCAGGTCAGAGAGCTGGGGGCGCTTGGAACGACCGCCGCGCTCGGTGCGCGACTCGCTCTGGCGGTTGAGCTGCGACAGGGCGATGACCGGGACACCCAGGTCTTTGGCCATGATCTTGATGCCACGTGACATCTCGCCGACCTCGGTGGCGCGGTTGTCGGAGCGCCTGCCCGCAGGCGCCGAGAGCAGCTGGAGGTAGTCCACGATGATCAGGCCGTTGGTGCAGCCCTTGAGCATGCGGCGGGCCTTGGCACGGATCTCGGTCACCGTGGTGCCCGGCGTGTCGTCCACCATGAAGTTCATCTCGGACAGCACGCTCGCGCCCTCGATGATGGGACCCTGCTCCTCGGGAGAGACCTTGCCGGAGCGGATGCGCGACAGCGGCACCTTGGCCTCGGACGACAGCAGGCGCTGACCCACCTCCAGCTTGCTCATCTCGAGCGAGAAGAAGGCCACCGTCGCACCCGAGCGCGCGGCGTTGGTCGCCAAGTTGAGGCCCAACGAGGTCTTGCCCACGCCTGGGCGCGCACCCACGACCACCATCTGGCCAGGTCGCAGGCCCATCAGCAGCGAGTCCAGGCCCGGGAAGCCCGTGCGCACGCCGCTCTCGCCGTCTGGGTTGGCTATCTGCGCCGCCATCTGGTCGCTGACCTCGATCATGATGTCGCCCATGCTGGAGTAGTCCGACGAGATGTCCTGGTTCGTGACGTCCAACAGCATCTTCTCGGCGCGCTCGACGACCTCTTTGGTGTCGCCCGGCCAGTCAAAGGCCAAGCTCACAATGCCCGTGCTCGCGGTGATGATCTGGCGCAGGATGGAGTCGCGCCGCATCATCTCGGCATGCTGCGGCCAGTTGGCCAACGCCAACGTGTTGGCGCCCAGGTCCAGGATGCGGTCGGCACCGCCAGCGCGGTCGAGCTCGCCTTTGGTGCGCAGGTAGTCCATGAGGGTGACCTGGTCCACCGGGGTGCCCCGGTCGAAGAGCTCTGTGCAGGCGACGAAGATCATGCGGTTGGGCAGACGATAGAAATCCGAGGGCTTGACCTCGGTGAGGATGTCCTGCATGGCGTCCGGCGAGAGCAGCATGGCTCCCAAGACGCTGTCTTCCGCGTCTGGATTGCTGGGCAGCTGCCTGCCCGCAAATGACGAGATGGAACTTGCGCCCGATATGTCGATTGCATCGTCCACGGGACGACCGTTCAAACCCAGATTGTTGGGCATCGTGCCTCCTCCCTACCTGTGTCCTGCGTCCCTCCTGGCAAAAGGGGAACATCTATTCGTATGGTACCCGACTCCTCGTCTGCGGGTGAGCGAGGTCATGCTCGCAAAACCGCAGGTACACGCCTTGTGTCTAACGATTGTCGAAAACCAACCCATGGTGTTGCTTGGACTTAGGCGAGTTTTCGTAACTTTCGACAAATTTGGGCCCGAGGCGTCTTTTTTTGGAGAAGCGGCTCGTCTGCCTCTGGCCCGCGCTCTGGCGGGAGCGGAGTGTCCGCCGCGCATACGAAAAGAGCACCCACACAAGGCGGGTGCTCTCCAAGCTTAGTCGTGCAGACACGCAGGGAGTTACTCCTCCACGGTCTCCTCGGCCTCGGCGGCCTCCTCGACGACCTCTTCGGCTTCCTCGGCCTCTTCGGCAGCCAGCTCCTCAGCGGTGACGCCGACGAGGGCGTTCACGGTAGCGGAGATGGTGCGGTACAGGCTGATGGCCACGGGGTGCTGGCCAGAAACCTTGATGGCGCGGTTGAGCATGACGCGACGACGGTCGACCTCCACGCCCAGCTGCTCCTTGATGGCGTCGGCGACCATCGTGGCGGTGACGGAGCCAAAGAGCTGGCCCTCGTCGCCCACGCGCACGTCGCGGATCTCGACAGCCTTGCCGTCGATCTGGTCGCGGATGGCCTCGGCATCGGCGATGCGCTTCTCCTCGCGCTTGGCGATGTTGTGACGACGCTCCTCGAGCTGCTTGAGGTTGCCCTTGGTCGCGGGCAGAGCCATGCGGTTCGGGAACAGGTAGTTCTCGGCGTAGCCCTGAGCGACGTCGATGACGTCACCCTCGCCGCCCTTACCACGGAGCTCGGTCAGAAGGATGATTTTCATGTTGGGTCCTCTCCTTCCGGGCTAGTCGCGGCTGCGACGGCCACCGCGGCCACCACGGGTGGAGACAACGGTGACGGTGTACGGGAGCAGGGCCATCTCGCGAGCGCGCTTGATGGCGCCGGCGATGTCGCGCTGGTGCTGCGTGCAGGCGCCAGTGACACGGCGCGGCTTGATCTTGCCGCGGTCGGTCATGTACTTGCGAAGGAGCTGGGTGTCCTTGTAGTCGATGTACTCGACACCCTCCTTGCAGAACTGGCAGTACTTGCGACGCGGCTGACGCTGATAGTCATTAGCCATGTTGCAAAACCTTTCGTGTAAAAGCGGCCTTTTGGCGGCCGCGCGGCACCCGCATGCGGGTGCCTCCTTCTTGCCATGGGCGGCTGTGCGCCCAGCTTAGAACGGGATGTCCTCGTCGTAGACACCAGCGTCGGGAGGTGCGGGGACCGCAGCCTGCGGTGCCGCGGGCTGAGGCGCTGGAGCTGCGGGCGCGGGCTGGCTGAACTGCTGAGGAGCGCTGGCTGCATAAGAGCCCTGGTTCCTCTGCTGATAGCCGCCGTTGCCCTGGCCCTGGTAACCACCATTGCCTTGGCTCTGGTAGCCGCCGTTGCCCTGATAGCCGCCACCGCCATTGCCGTTGCGCGAGCTCATGAAGTCGACCTCGTTCACGTTGACCTCGAGCTTGCTGCGGTTCTGGCCGTTCTGGTCCTGCCACGAGCGGTAGTGAAGGCGTCCGTTGATGCACACCTTCATGCCCTTGGTGAGAATCTTGGAAAGCGCCTCGGCGCGATTGCCGAACACGGTGCAGTCCACGAAGTTGGCATAGTCTTCCCACTCGCCAGACTGCGGGTTGCGGCGCCGATCGTTGACCGCCACGCCCAGAGACAGAATGGCCATGCCACCCTGGGTCTGACGCAGCTCCGGATCGCGCGTAAGGTTGCCGGAAATGGTCACGCTGTTGATGCTCACTGCTCTCACCTCTCGTCATACGGGTGTCTGGGACATCCCCGTG
>CACXFF010000401.1 GCA_902766805.1 uncultured Coriobacteriaceae bacterium
CCCAGCCACAGCGCCGAGATGACCGTGGCGCTCACCGGCTCGGCCGCGCCCAGCATGTTGCCCGCCACCGGCCCCACGATCGAGATGCCGTGCAGGAACATCCCATAGGCGGCGAAGGTCCCCACCAGCACCGCGATGGCCAACACGCCGATCGCCCGCGCGTCCATGGGTGGTAGCTGGGGCACGCCGCCGTCGCGCATTGCGCACAGGACCACGCCGCAGAGTCCGCCCACGAGCATGCCGAGCCCCGTGACGGGGAAGCTCCCCCAGCGCTCGAAGAGCGGCTTGGGATAGGTGGTATAAAACACGCTCGCCGCGGCGGTGAGCAGGCCAAATATCAAACCCTCCGACCTCATGTGCAGAGCGCCCACGTCCCCGTGCGTCGCGATGAAGAACACGGCGGCCAAAGCGCACACGAGTGCGGCGATCTCCTTGCCGCGCGGCAGCCGCCGACCCACCACGCAAGCCAAGCCCAGCACCATCACGATGTTGAGGCTCTGGAGCACCGTGGCGGTGCCCGCGTTGGTGTAGGAGATGGTGATGGAGTAGACCGTCGAGTTCAGGAACAGGCCGAACGACCCGAATATCGCGAGGCGCACCAAGCTCTCCCGGTCGTGCAGGATGGCGCGCAGCTTGTCGCGCTGCGTCACGAGCAGTACCAGCACGAACACGACCCCAGCGCCCAGCTGGCGCAGCATGGTGAGCGTGATGGCGTCGATGCTGGTGGCCTCGAACAGGTACTGCACGCAGGTGCCCGAGAAGCCCCACGCGATGGCGCCTGCCAGCGTGAACGCCACGCCGCGCAGCAGCCGTCCGACCCGTTCGTCGTTTGATTCCTGTGCCATGGGCTCCCTTTCGTGATGCGCGTACCGCAGGAGATGATAGCGCTTGCCCGCGCCCATGGCTCTTCGGCGCGTCCGTCCGGCTTCCGTGGCCGCGCATGGCGCCAACATCGTCCACGGGACGCGTGCAACGGGCCCCATGCGTCCGTCCTGATGTCACGCCCCTGGCCGCAGGCGGCCACTCGCCCCGCTTCGTAGCGTTACATTTCGGCCAAAGACGCCCACACGGGACCCCCGTCCGCTCGCTCCTATGTTTAGATGGTGCGCTAAGTACTGTTGGCTTTGGTGCGCGACCCAAGGAGGAAGAATGAACGCACTTATGAAGAAGATCGTTGCCGGCGCCGCTATGGCCGCGCTCGCGTTGGGCCTCGTGGCCTGTGGGGGCTCCCAGGCTCCTGCCACATCCGCCTCTACGGGAGGTGCCGCCCAAGCCACCTACAAGATCGCGACCGACACGACCTTCGCGCCGTTCGAGTTCGCCGAGTCCGACGGCAAGTACGTCGGCATCGACATCGAGCTGCTTGCTGCCGTCGCCGAGGACCAGGGCTTCACCTATACGCTCGAGCCGCTGGGCTTCGACGCTGCCCTGCAGTCCGTGCAGGCCGGCCAGTCCGACGGCGTGATCGCCGGCATGTCCATCACCGAGGAGCGCAAGGGCGTGTTCGACTTCTCCGACTCCTACTATGACTCCACCGTGTGCTGCGCTGCCAAGGCCGGCGGCGACGTCAAGTCGCTGGACGACCTCAAGGGCAAGAACGTTGCCGTGAAGAACGGCACCATGTCCGCCGACTGGGCTGCGAGCATGGCCAACCAGTATGGCTTCACCACCACGACCTTCGACACCTCCGACGTCATGTACCAGGACGTCGAGGCTGGCAACTCCGCCGCGTGCTTCGAGGACACCCCGGTCATGGGCTACGCCATCTCCACGGGCAACGTCAAGCTCCAGATCGTGGCCGAGGCCGATTCCACGGGCGCCTTCGCCACACCGTACGGCTTCGCCGTGAAGAAGGGCTCGAACCCCGAGCTGCTCCAGAAGTTCAACGATGGCCTCAAGAACGTCAAGCAGTCCGGCAAGTACGACGAGATCATCAACAAGTACGTCTCGCGTAGCTAACGTCCGCTGTGACCTGCGCCGCCCCTTTCGCGCCACGCGGAGGGGGCGGCAGGCATGACGGGCCACGCTCTGGCCGCCCAGCCGCGTATCGCCCGAGCCCCGCCATGCCTGCCAATCTGCGTCGCACAAGATAGGTTTGCTTATGTCGTTTTTCGAACTACTCCAGGAGTCGTTGCCCCTGCTGCTGCAGGGCCTCGGCCTCACCTTGCAGCTTGCCGGTGTCTCGTTGCTCATCGCCATGGTGCTGGGCATCCTCGCCTCGCTCGCCGGCATGAGCAAGAACCCGGTCCTGCGCTTCCTCAACGGC
>CACXFF010000402.1 GCA_902766805.1 uncultured Coriobacteriaceae bacterium
AGTCAACCGGGTACTCAAACGTCACTTTCGCCGTTTGCGGACGGCCAACCGGGTACGCAAACGTCACTTTGGCCGTTTGGGGACGCCCGACCGGGTACGCAAACGTCACTTTCGCCGTTTGGGTGCGCCCGACCGGGTACGCAAACGTCACTTTCGCCGTTTGGGGACGCCCGGCCGGGTACGCAAACGTCACTTTCGCCGTTTGCGGACGGCCCACCGGGTACGCAAACGCACTTCTTTACGTTTGGGAACCGCCGATCCGCCTGCCCGCCCGTGCGCCGAACTATGCGCACGTTGGCGCACGACGGCAGCCCCGCGTCCTCGTGCGCTGGCTAGAATCCAAACCCAAAGGGCCGCGTCCACGCCCCGCACCTGCGGGCCTAGGCGCCTCAACCCACAGCCGCAAGCGCACCGGCGCGCACATGAGGAGGCAACCATGCTCAAAGATTTTGCCCGCGCATCCCGTCCCGACAAAGCCGAGCTCAAAGCCCGTACCGAAGCAGAGCAGGCCAAGCTCGCTGCCAACCAGATGCGCGTGAAAGAGGCCAAGGTCCCCGTGATGGTGATCTTTGAGGGATGGGGCGCGGCCAGCAAGGGCAGCGCGCTCGCACGCGTGATCAAGGACATGGACCCGCGCTTCTTCGAGGTGGCCACGCTCGACGCCAAGCCGACCGAAGAAGAGAGCCGCCGCCCCTTCCTGTGGCGCTACATGGTCGAGATCCCCGAGGCGGGGCAGTTCAAGTTCTTCGACACCTGCTGGATGGAGGAGGTCACCTACGGCCGCGTGCGCGGCGAGCTGTCTGACGAGGACTACGAGAAGCGCATCGACTCCATCAATACGGCCGAGCGCCAGCTCGTGGACAACGGCTACCTCGTGATGAAGTTCTTTTTCCACGTCAGCAAAAAGGAGCAGCGTCGCCGCCTGGAGACCCTGCGCGACAACCCAGACACCGCTTGGCGCGTGGACAAAGAGGACTTCTGGGAGAACGACCACTACGAAGACTGCATGCAGGTCTACGACCGCTACCTGCGTGACACGAACCGCTCCAGCGCGCCTTGGTACATCATCGACGCACGCGATCGCAACTGGGCCACGCTGCAGGTTCTCGAGTACCTCAACATGGGCATCGACGTGGCCATCCACAACCGCGACGTGGCCGCGCCGCTGCGCCAGAACGTCTTCCGCCTGCGCAAGATTCCTCTGCTTGCCGACATCCCGCTGGACAAGACCATGGAGGACGAAGAGTACCACGAGGAGCTCAAGCGCCTGCGCACGCGCCTCGACGAGCTGCACAACGTGGTGTATCGCAAGCACGTCCCGGTGATCATCGCCTACGAGGGCTGGGACGCCGCGGGCAAGGGCGGCAACATCAAGCGCATCACGAGCGCTCTGGACCCGCGCGGCTACCGCGTGTACCCCATCGCGAGTCCCGAGCCGCACGAGAAGGCCCGTCACTACCTCTGGCGCTTTTGGAAGCGGCTGCCCAAGAGCGGACACATCGCGATCTTTGACCGCACTTGGTACGGGCGCGTGATGGTGGAGCGCCTGGAGGGTTTCTGCTCGGAGAACGACTGGCGCCGCGCGTACAACGAGATCAACGAGTTCGAGAAGGAGCTCGTGGACGACGGTGCCGTAGTCATCAAGTTCTGGGTGCAGATCGACCAGCAGACTCAGCTCGAGCGCTTCACCGACCGCCAGAACACGCCCGAGAAGCAGTGGAAGATCACCGAGGAAGACTGGCGCAACCGCGAGAAGTGGGACGAGTACGAGGACGCCATCAATGAGATGCTGCGCAAGACCAACACGTCCTTTGCTCCTTGGCACGTGCTGGAGTCGGTGGACAAGCACTATGCCCGCATCAAGGCGCTGCGCATCGTGGTGGAAGAGCTGGAGAAGGCCTGCGGACGTTAGGCGTACGCTGAGAGACGGGGATGGCTGTTGCCCTATGCCTCTCGTCAGCCAAGAGAACAGGAGAAGTGATGTCCAAGTTCGATGCGCTTTTTGAGCCCGTCACCATCAACAAGATGGTCGTCCCGAACCGCCTGGTGTTCGAGCCCATGGGCAACTACTATGCCGAGCTCGACGGCAAGGCGTCGCAGCGTGACTGCGACTTCTACGCAGCGCGCGGCGCCGGCGGCTGCGGCCTCGTGATCACGGAAATCTGTTCGGTCAACCGCAAGCACGGGCGTGGCGACGCGCGCAATCTGCTGTTGGACAACGACGAGGCCATCCCCTCCTTTGCCGAGATGGCCAAGGCCGTGCAGGCCACGGGCGCCAAGTTCGCCGTGGAGATTTACCACCCCGGCTGCCAGGGTGTTCCCGACCTCAACGAGGACGGCATGACCGTGAGCCCGTCGGGCCAGCAGACCAAACTCACCATGGCCCCGAGCCGCGCGCTCGGCCACGACGAGGTCCTCGGCATCATCGACGACTTCGTCCAGGCGGGCATCCGCGTGTACAAAAGTGGTGCAGACGCGGTGGAGCTGCACTGCGCCCACGGTTACCTGCTCTGCCAGTTCCTGAGCCCCTACACCAACCACCGCGATGACGAGTTCGGCGGCAGCCTCGAGGCCCGCGCCGAAATCGTGCGTCGCATCATTGAGGGCATACGCCAGGGCACGAGCCCCGACTTCCCGATTCTGGTGCGCCTCACGGCCGACGAGTATCTGCGCATGCTCGGTGTGGACGACGGCATCACGTTGGACATGGCCGTGGAGTTCTCCAAGCTGTTCGAGCAGTGGGGTGCCGACGCGATCGACGTCTCGGCGGGCAACTACGAGACGATGAACTGGGCTTGGGAGCCCGTGGGCTTCGACGAGGGCTGGAAGTCCGAGAACGGCAAGACCATCGCCGCGGCCGTGAACATCCCCGTGATTGCCTGTTCGGTCGTGCGTCACCCCGAGACGGCCCTCGATCTCATCGAGGGCGGCGTGGCCATGGTGGGTTCGGCGCGTCAGTTCTTCGCCGACCCCGACTGGGGCAACAAGGTGAAGGCCGGTTACGCCGACCAGATTCGCCCCTGCATCAGCTGCATGCGCTGCATCGAGAGCCTCATGGCCGCGCACGAGGACCCCTTCACGCCCATGGTCTGCTCGGTGAACCCCGAGGCTGGCCGCGAGTGTGACCTGGCACCTCTCGAGAAGGACGGCGTGGGCCGCACCTTGGCCATCGTCGGTTCGGGCCCGGCGGGCCTCGAGGCCGCGCGCGTTGGCTCGCTGCGAGGCTTCGACGTGGTGGTGTTCGAGCGAGCGGATGAGATCGGCGGCCAGCTGGTCTTCGCCGCCAAACCGCCCAAGAAGTGGCGCCTGCGTTGGCTCATCGAGTACTACCGCACCATCCTCACCCAGGCTGAGGGCGCGGGCTTCGGGCGCGTGGAGTTCCGCTGTGGCACCGAGGCCACGCTCGAGGCGCTGCGCGAGCTCAACCCCGCGGCCGTGATTTGGACGGCTGGCTCCGAGCCCATCAAGCCGGCCTCGATCCCCGGCCTGGACCTGCCCTGCGTGCTCACTCCGCCCGAGGCCATCATGGCCGATCCGGCGCTCGATGGCGAGCAGGTCGTGGTCGTGGGTTCCGGCATGACGGGCATCGAGGTCGCCGAGATGCTTTCCGCCAAGCAGGGTTGCCACGTGGAGCTCTACGAGATGCTGGACCAGATTGGCCCGGGCGTCTTCTTCCAGAACATGATCGACATCATGGGCCGTCTGGGCGCCACCGACACCGGCCTGCACCCCGGCCACAAGCTGCTGCGCGTGGAAGAGGGCAAGGCGTTCTTTGAGCACGAGGGCGCCGAGCTTGAGGTGCCGTTCGACCACCTGGTGCTGTCGTTGGGCATGAGGCCGACCGGCGCGCCGGCCTGGGCTGACGAGTTGGGCGTGCCCGTGGTTGCGGCGGGCGACTCCTGCGGCATCGGTCGCATCCAGGAGGCTGTGACGGGCGGCTACGATGCAGTGCGCAGCGTGAAGTAAGCGCAGCTCAAGAGCCTGGTTGTGCGGCGTGGGCCCGCAGGCGCTCGATGGGCGTCTGCGGGCCTTCCCGTTGGCGGATGGGGTTGCGCGGCGTTGTGGGGCTTGGGGGATACTCATGGTGAGAACCATGTAT
>CACXFF010000403.1 GCA_902766805.1 uncultured Coriobacteriaceae bacterium
CAGCTCGTGCGCCTGGCCAACCTCTGGGTGGACCCCAACGGACGCAAGCGCTTCGACCTGCTGGTCTTTGCCATGCTGGGCGTGATCGTGCTCATCACCGTGCTTATGGCGCTTTTCATGGGCTGGGCGGGCATCGGCCTGCTGTCGACGATGTATGGCGTGGACTTCCAACAGTTCGGCCTGCTGGTGTTCCTGATGGTGCTCGCGGGCGGCGTCTGCGCGGGCATCGAGTTCCTGTACCAGATCATCACCGTCCTGCGCCAGCAGCGCCAGGTCATGCGCATCTACCTGATCGCTGCCGTGGCCAGCGTGCCGACCTGCATTGTCTTGGTGCGGCTCTTCGGGCTGCCCGGCGCGGTGTGGGCCAACCTGCTCGTGATGTTGGCGCTCTTTGTGCTGCTTTGCATCCAGTACGTGCGCATGCGCACCCGCCCCGAGCCGGTTGCGGAGTACGACCTGTAGCGGACGCTGCCCGGCCCGTGGTACCAAAAAGACGTGGTCTTTTTGGTACCACGGGCCGGCGTCGGCGTGTCAGCGCTAGCTCCGCCCATCCCCGCCGCTGGCCGCTTTGGACTCTAGCCTCGCCTCATGCGCCTGTAACATACAAGGCATCTATGCAGGTAGAGCGGCGGGGAGGTGGACCAGATGGCAAGCTCCGGCGACGCGAGGCAGCGCGGGCAGGGCGCTTGGTTCCGGCGCCGCATCCGCACGCACTGGCGCCTTTTCGCCCGGCGCTTCTTTGTGCTGCCGGCACGCAAACTCGTGCGCCGCTACCGCGAAGACCCGTGGTTCCGTGCGGCCATGTCCATGAAGATGTCGGCCGTCATCAACGCCTTTTTCGTCATCTACCAGACCATCAATGCCTTCACCCGTGGCTCGTATTGGTTCGGCGTGCTGGCTGCGTACTACACCGTGCTCACGGTCATGCGCGTGATCATCGTGGGCTACATGGAAAACGATGCCCCCGACGGCCGCGAGGAGCTGCGGCGCTTCCGGCGGATCGGTGGGCTTCTGCTGCTGCTCACGGGAGTGGTCATCAGCATGGGTATCGTCGTCAACCGTGTGGGCCATCGTCCCAGCTATCCGGGCCACATGATCATCGTCATGGTGGTGTTCACGCTCTACAACGCCGTCTTTGCGGTCATCAATTTCGTCAAGTACCGCAGGCTGGAGGACCCGGTGATCGAGGCGTCCAAGGCGCTCACGCTCGCCACGACCTTCGTCTCGTTCTACACGCTGCAGGCCGCCGCCATCGGCTGGCTGGACGCCATCGGCGGCTTCGCGCGCTTCCTCAACTGGTTCACGCCCATCGTGGTGTTCTTGGGCGTGGCGGCGGTCTCCATCGTCATGATCTCGCGTGCTACCTGGGCGCTCTCGTTTGGCCAGCGCGCCGATGAGTACGACGAGTGGATCACGGGCGAACACGCCGCAGTCCGTCTCATGGAGCTGCGCCAGGAGGCCCTCGCGCGCTTCAAGGACTGACGGACGGGAAATAGTTTGCACTCGATTGTGGCAGCGCGCCAGCCAACTGGGCTTTTGTGACGGCGGATCAATCGAGTGCAAGGTAGCTAAAGTAGCTACTTTGCACTCGATTCCCCGGGCGCGCCGGCCAACTGGGCTTTTGCAGCGAACGCGCAATCGAGTGCAAAGTAACGAGAGCAGCCAGTACTAAATGGATTGTCCTCGCGTGACAAAACCCCTGTTGGCCGCCGCGCCCGGCCGATCCATTTAGTACTCGTAAGCCGCGTACCGACGCGCGCGGCCCCCGCGCGGGCCGCATAGGTACCATGTGGGGACAAACCGACCGCGGAAAGGGGCTTCACATGGCCACGTTGTTGTATCAAGGGCACGGATCGCTGCGCCTCACCACCGATGCGGGGCACGTCATCTACATCGACCCCTTCATGGGCGACGACGAGCTCTACGCCGCCCCCGCCGACCTCGTGCTCGTCACGCACCAGCACTACGACCACACCTCCATCCATCGCATGCCGCATGCTCCCGGCTGTGTGGTCTGGCAGAACATGGACGCCCACCCCAGCCCCGACGCGTACCTCACGCAGAGCTTCCTGGACGGAGAACTCGTGGCAGAGGCCGTGCAGGCCTACAACCACCACCATGACCCGGCCGCGTGCGTGGGCTATTTGGTGCGCGTGGACGGCCTCACCCTCTACTTCGCGGGCGACACAGGCGTGACCGACCAGATGCGCACCGACCTGCCCGCTCGCAACATCGACTACGCGTTCCTCCCCGGCGATGGTATCTACACCATGACTGCGGAGGAAGCGGGCGAGGCGGCGAACCTCATCCGTGCGCGCCACGCCGTCCCCATCCACCTCAAGCCCGTTCAGCCCTACGGCCCGGAGGAGGCGCAGCGCTTCGCCCGTGTCGCGCACAACGCGCTGCTCGTTCCGGCAGGGGAGAGCATTCGGCTGTAACGACGCGTGAGTTTCGGGTATCATGGACTTGCGTCGCGGGCCCTGCGCTAGCGGCGGGTACATTGACACATGCATGGTGGCCATCGGGTGTACGCACGAGAGTGCAGCGCCCGCCCGTGCCTCCATTACTGGGGGCGACTGGTTTCGACAGGGTATGTCTGAGACGGGCAGCAGGCCGTGGTCTCCTCGCCACGTAAAACAGGGGTACCGTCA
>CACXFF010000404.1 GCA_902766805.1 uncultured Coriobacteriaceae bacterium
AGTCCTTGAGCACGTCGCTCTCCACGCGCAGAATCGCGTCGGCATCGTAGTAGCTGAAGCCATGCTCGTCCATGGCCCATCTGCGGGCCAGCCTCTTCCAGCCACCCGCGAACCAGTTGGCCACGTTGATGAACACGATGGCGAGCACGGCCCACACCGGCGACTGGTTGAGCGAGAGAAGGGCAAAGGTCACGGCCAAGCCCAGCATGCCCAGCCATATGCACTTCCAGCTGTCACTCGAGTTGCGCACCTGGATGAGCCATTGCGTGGCAAAGTAGAGCGCCGCTTCGCCCACCACGAAGAAGTTGGCGATGTCCACCTTGGAGACGTTCGCGCCCTCCAGGAAGAGCGGGAAGATGAACGAGCGGTAGCCGCCGGCGAGGATCACCGGCAGCGCGGCGCAGAGCGCCGTGCCGATCATCCTGGGACTGAAGATGTACTCCGTGACGCTGGCCGTCTTGGACGTCTCGTCGAGCCATCCCATCGCCTTGCCCTTGGGACAGGCCACCAGAGCCAGCGCGAACACCGCGAGGCCCACGACCGCGGAGCCCCAGTAGAGCCACTGGTTGCCCGCGGCAGCCAAAAGGCCGCCCAGGATGCCCGCGATGATGCGCGCGGAACTCGACGTCGAGCCCACCACCGCCCTGCTTGCCGCAAAGATCTCCTGCTCGTCTCCCAGCGCCTTCTTGTCGACGGCGTTCATCACCGCGAAGGCCGCGGACGAGACCACCCCATAGCCCAAGCCCATCACGAACTTGCCCGCCACGAAGGGCACGAACCAGTCGTTGATCACGGCAAACGCGCAGAGTACCGAGGCACCAATGCCCGCCACCGCGCAGGGAAGCGCCAGGATCCTGTCCGGCGTGCGCCCGCTATGGCGCCTGTACAGCTCCGTGGCAACCGTTTGGCCCAGGGTGATGGCCAGGGCCGGAACGCCCCACACAAACGCGTTGGAGTCCACGCCGGCCTTGGTGAGCATCTCCTTGGCAATGACGACCGCCAGCGCGGTGTCAATGCCCGACGCCACATTGGTGAGGTACAGGAAGGGGCGCGCCAGCAGCGCATGCGCGCTCTCCTCTCCCCTCTCGCGCAGGGAACAGTAGGTGAGCCAGGCGTGGCCCGAGCGCATGACCTCGTCCGAGAGCAGGTAGATGCCGATGGCGATGAGGCCGAGCGTGAACAGCGTGGAGTAGAAGTGCTCCATCAAGTGCTGGAAGAAGGTCTCGCCTTGGAAGCTCAGCTCCGCTACCGCCTGGCAGCTCCCGTCGCTGGCGATGAGCGGAACCGTATAGCCGAGCATCACGCTGCTCTTGTCCTTGCGACCCCCCTCGAGGAAGAGCTCTTCCTCTCCCACCTTGCTCGCCTTCTCAAGCGCGTCGCCTTGGGCCTCCCGCGCCTTGGTCGCCAGGCCGTTCAGCTCGTCCACGAGCCCTTGGTCGGTGACCTTGCCTCCCGACACGACATCGCGCGTGGTGGAGAGGAGGTAGCGCACGTCCGAGCTGTCCGGGGAGATCGCGTAGATGGTAACCTGCACACCCTGCGAGCTCTGGTAATAGCTCTGGACGAGGCTCTCCACGTCGCGGCGCAGGATGAGGTAGTCGGTCATGTTCTCATCGGGTGCGAGCGTGCCAAAGGTGCGCTGGGCCTCACGCTGCGCGGCGTCGCCGATGGTGCCGGGCGCTTGGGACGCCATGTACAGGGCCGACTGCTTGACCTGGCTGGAGCGCCCTTGGGAGGAGATGGTGAACGTCACCAAAAGGTGACCGCCCATCGTCACTATGACGAGCGCCGTGCCCGCGAACGCGGCGAGGGCACGACGCAGGCGAGCACGCTCCTCCGCCTTGAAGACGCCGATGAGCCAGCGCAGCGCAAGCACCAGCACCAGGCCGATGAGGAAGAGCCAGGCGAGCACGGTGAGCACAGCCATCAGGTTGAGCTGCGGGCTCAAGGAGAACTGCTTGATCTCCCTGGCCGCACTCGACCTCGCGTCCTGCACGTCGGCCGCATGGCCGTGCTGGGTGTCTTTGAGATCGTACACGCGCACCGCGTCGCCTCCGTACACCACCGTCAACAGGTCTCCGTTGATCGATGCATACGCGACCGAGGGAACCGAGGAGACCGCATGCAGCTTCCCGCCGCCGATGAAGTCGGTCGTGAAGAGCAGCTCTCCTTGGGCGCTGTTGAACAGCTCCGCGTAGTTGCCAGAGACGACCACCGTCTGGAAGCGCTGGGTGGAGCTTGCCTGATAGAGCACGGTGGCCTCTTTGCCGTCCGCGCCTTCCAGCGCCACGTCGCCGCTCTCGCTCACCAGCAGGATGCGGTCTTGGTCCACGAGGTAGTCCGCATCGTGGATGGGGACGTCGAGCGGGGCCTTGTAGCTGCGCAGGACCTGCTCCTCCCCCTTGTCGTTCACCTCGAGGAGCTCCACGTACAGCGGCATGGTGGTCGTGCCGTCGAGGCGTGTGATCAGCAGGTTGCCGTTCTTTTGGACGCCGAGGTCGGTTATGCTCGGGGTCGCCGGCCCCTCCCCCTTCTCGTACTTCTTCTCCCACACCTTGGACAGGTAGGTGCCATCCACCGCATAGGCCAGCACGGCCTCGGAGACGATGGACTCGCCGTCTTCGGCGCGGGTGGCTCCCGCGACGTAGACATACTCGCCGTCTTGCTTCAGGAAGGTCGCCTCTTTGATGGGGACCTCATAGCGGTCGAGCTCGACGGCCCTGGTGAGCTGGTCGGACTCGTCGAGGAACAGCAGGCGCTCGCTCTCTTGGTCGGCCACCACGGTGCCCTGCCCGTTGCTCACGGCAGCGGAAGGGTTGTCGAACTTGATCTGCTCGAAGGGCACGAACTTCGCCTGGCCGATGGACGCGCACACTATGAAGATCGAGGCGAGGGCGAGGACGCCAATGACCAGCGCGCGCCTGCTGATGGGTTCGCTTTGGGGGGTGTCAGACATTGATGCTCCCTGATCGCTTGGGCAGTTGCCACAGGACTATACACAAGGGTCGTGCCGCACGCGCCGAAAAGTCGCAGGGCGGTCTGGGTGCCACGGCTGCAGGCGCGGCACGCGGGAGGCACGGCCTTGACCTGCGGCGGCTTTGGATCCCAGCTGCGATCGCAGCCCTGTGCCCAGGGCCTCGCAGCCCGCCTTGGGCACGAGACTCAGAAGGCCCCGCGCTGAGAGAAAGCCCCAGGCCTTCTGGGCCTGGGGCTGGCGCTTGCTATGCTGGGGGGACCGCGGCCTTACGGGCGCGGCTTGCCGCACTCCATGCAGAACTTGCCGTTGTTCTCAGCGCCGCACTCGCAGGTCCACGTGTCGCTGGCGGGCGCGGCGGGCTTGGGCGTGCCGCACTCCATGCAGAACTTGCCGGTGTTCTCGCTGCCGCAGTTCGGGCACTTCCAGCTGCCCGCAGGCGCCGGCTTGGGCGTGCCGCACTCCATGCAGAACTTGCCGGTGTTGACGTTGCCGCACTGCGGGCAGGTCCAGCCATCGGCCGCGGCAGGACGCTGCGGCTGGGCGAAGTTGCCCTGCTGCTGCACCTGATAGGCCTGCGGGGCCTGGTAGGGCTGCTGCTGGCCGTTGCCGTAGATGTTGCCCGCACCGGCACCCATCGCGGCGGCGTTGGCCATGTTCATGCCCATGAAGCCCATCATGGCGCCAGCCTCGTTGCCGGCAGCGGTCTTCATGGCCTCGCCCTGCGCCATGGACAGGTTGGCGTCGCGCATGTTGGGGTCGCGCATGACGGCCGTGAGCTGCAGCTGCTTGATGCGCTCTTCGTCCTCGGGCAGCGCGGTGATGGTGTTGATGCCCACCGCCACCACGGAGATGCCGCGACGGTCGGTCCACTGGGAGGAAAGGACTTCCCGCATGGCCTGGGCGAGCTCGGTGGTGTGGCCGGGGACGGAGCTGTAGCGGATGCCCATCTCGGAGATGCGCGCGAAGCCCGGCTGCAGGGCGGTCAGGAACTCGCTCTTGAGCTGGGAGTCGATCTTGTCACGGGTGAAGTCGCCGGAGACGTTGGCCGCGACGTTCTTGTAGAACAGCAGCGGGTCGGTGATCTTGTAGGAGTACTCGCCGTTGCAGCGCACGGAGATGTCGATGTCCAGGCCGATGTTGGCGTCCACCACGCGGAACGGGACCGGGGAGACCGTGCCGAACTTGTTGCCCATGACCTCTTTGGTGTTGAAGAAGTAGACGCGCTGGTCGTTGGCCGTGTCACCACCGAAGGTGAAGCGACGGCCCAGGCGCTCGAAGGACTGCTTGAGGCCCTCGCCGAAGCCGCCGTAGAACACGGTGGGCTCGGTGCTGGAATCGAACACGAACTCGCCGGCCTCGGCGCAGACCTCGACGATCTCGCCCTGCTGGACGATGATCATGCACTGGCCCTCGTTCACCGCGATGATCGAGCCGTTGGAGATGATGTTGTCAGAGCCCTTGTTGCCGCCCTTGGAGCGCTTGACGCCTTTGGTCATGAGCACGTCGGACGTGAGGGAGTCGCAGTAGAAGTAGTCACGCCATTGGTCGGAAAGAACGCTGGCGGCTGCGCCGATACCTGCCCTGAGAAGTCCCATTGCTGTCTTCCTTTCCCCGCACGAAGCGGACCTGATCCGCACCGCATGCCAAGACGATGCATTCCCGCTCATTATCCTACGCGGGCATGGGCTCGTTAAGTTGAACTCGTTAAACGGTACGAGCCGGAAACGCGGCGCCTGGACCGGCGAGTCGACGCTTGCGACCAAGGGGCGCTAGGACAGCAGGATGACGTACTCCATGCCAGCATACAGGGCGGCAATGACCAGATAGGTTACGAGGATGGGCAGCCAGCGCGCCGCCAGCAGGCCCACGAACTCGCGCAGGAAGGCGTTGGGCCAGAAGTACAGCTTGGTGGGCGCGGCGATGCCCTCGGCCTGCAGGCCCGCGTCGTGCGCGTACACATAGCCGCGGAACACGTGGTAGTTGGTGGTGGCGAAGGCCACGCGCGCCACGCCCTCCCCCGCGCTGCGCGCGATGACCTGCGCGGAGTAGGCGAAGTTCTCGCGCGTGTTGGTCGAACGGTCCTCAGGCAGGATCTGCGCGTCGGCGACGCCCTGCTCGCAGAGGTAGCGGCGCATGGACTCGGCCTCGGCCCAGACCTCGTCGTCGCCCTTGCCACCGCTGGGCACGTAGCGTGGAGCCGGGTGTCCAGCCTCCACCTGCCTAGCGGCATAGGCGCGCGCCGCGTCCACGCGTCCTGCCAGCAACGGCGTCGGGCTCCCATCTGCGCGCAGGCCACAGCCCAAAATCATGAGGTGCGTGCGCGGGAACGACGGCACATGAATCGCGGCGAACCACGCGCACAGCGACGAGCCCAAGAACAGCGCCACGGCGAACGCCACGCCCGCGGCCACCACCGAGTCGATGGCGGAGAAGAGCTCGACGTTGTCCAGGGACTCGACCGTCTGCACGGCGAAGAAGTTCATCGCAAAGCACGCGGCGGCGTAGGCGACGGACGCGGCGATGCCCAGCAGGTTGGCAAGGCCCCTGCCCTCCTTGCGCACGAGCTCTATGTTGCTCAGGCTCACGAAAAGCGCGATGACGCCCATGGGGAGCAGCGACCAACGCACGAAGGTGTCGGCGATGCTGGTCATGGCAAAAGCGAGGTCGAGGAAGGTCCGCGCGCCGTTCGTCAGCGGAATGGCCGTGAAAGCAATCGCCTGCACGCCGATGAACAGGGCAGCGCCCGCATAGGCGGCCATCTCGTAGCCATACCAAGAGTGGCGCACGAGCGTGACGATGTTCCACACGCACAGGGCAAGGGACAGCCATGCCAACACGATGACGCTCGTGAGGATGTACTCCCAACCCATGAAGTTGACTTCGTCGGTGATCACGACGCCGTTGGGAAGCACCTCCACCACGAACTGCATGCCTTGGTCGGGCAGGGCGACAAGCGCGGTGCCCTTGTCGGGCCGTTGCCCCTCGATCACGATGACCGGCACCGTGTCGTCGGCCTCGTAGGCCTCCGCCACGCGCGCCATCCCCTCTGGCTCGATGGTCACGTCGCTGGTCTGCACCTGCACGCCGGCGAATTCCTCCAGACGGTACTCGTAGCGCCGGGCGACGTCGCAGATGTGCGCGTTGCAGATCAAGACGCAGGCAACGGCCACAGGCAGGAGCACGAGCAGACGCAGGTGCATACGCAGCAGGTCACGTTTGGTCATGGGTACCCCCTCGAGAGACAAGGACCACTTGGCCATTCTAGCGCCTGGCGAACTTGTGCCTGGTACAAGTTCGCCAGGGTCGAGTGACGGTTTTGAGGGAATGAGGCGGCGGCGCAGGTGGGAGCGGCGCTGCGTAGTACCATCGGTGTTCGCCCCGCAGGGGCATCAACGCACACCCGCAAGGAACGTCACCAGGAGCCGCACCATGGAATTTGTCTCGATCACGCCGACCACGATGATGGACGAGATGGCCGAGCGAGGGCTCGCCTGCCCACTCGAGCAGTCTGAGTCTTGGGCGCAGCTGGAGGCCACGATTCCCGGCCGCACGCCCTGGGGAACCTTCCGTATCGTGCGCGATGGCGAAACGCTCGCCTACATCTCGCTCATCGACTACCAGACGCACGGCTATCACTTCCTGCGCTCCTTCCACGGTCCCGTGTGGGTGAACGAGCCCAGTGCGGACGACGAGGCGCTCATGCTCGACGCCCTGCGCGCCTGCGTACACCAGCGCGACCGCAAGCTGGTCTTCGCCCGCCTGGGCGTGCGCGCGCAGCTGCCCGGCTGCCACCCCACGCTCTCCACCTCGCCCTACGACCAGACCGTGGTGATGGACCTCACGGGCACGGAGGAGGACATCATCACGCGCATGAAGAAGCGTGGCCGTCGTGACGTACGCAAGGCCCTGCGCGAGAGCCCCGCGACCTACGCCGACGAGACCGAACGCGCCACCGAGTCGTTCGACGAGTACTTCGCGCTCATGGCCCAGACCGGCGAGCGCGACGGTTTCACTCCCGCTCCGCAGGAGAACTACGAGAACATGCTGCGCATCCTGGGCCCCGAGCACTGCCGCCTCTACGCCGGCCGCATCGACGGCAAGCTCGTGACCTGGTCCATCGATGCCTACCAGGGGACGCATGGCGTGCACTACTACGCAGCCTCCGACGAGAACGCCCCCATGCGCAACCTGCTCTCGGACGGCTTGGTGTACTACGTCGCCTGTGAGCTCGCCCGACGCGGCGTGAAGACCTTCGACCTCATGGGCATCGGCAGCGACGAGTTCCCCGCGCTCAAGACCCTGAACACCTTCAAGACCAAGTTCAGCAACGAGATCACCGAGGTCGCACCCGACCGCGACTACGCCTTCCGCCCCGTCTTCTACGCCTCGCTGGCCAAAGCCCGCGAGCTGCTCAAGGGCAAGAAGGACTAGGACAGTGCCAAGCGGCGGCGCATAACGACAAGCGAGGGCAACGAGTCCAGCAAAAACACGCTTAATAACGATGCTATTCGGCGTTTGCCAATAAGCAAGGGACCGATTCCCTATTTTGAGCGTGTTTTTGGTTTGGGCTCGTCACACACTGTGTGGGGTTTGGTGCCAATGTCCTTCGGC
>CACXFF010000405.1 GCA_902766805.1 uncultured Coriobacteriaceae bacterium
GCGCTCGATGAGCTCACCCTTGCAGAACGTGTTGGCATCCAAGTTCTTCTCCACCCACTTGAGGCGCGCGTAGCTCACGAGCCAGCCGGCAAACGCGCCAATCCACAGGCCCAGGCCGTACCATTCCGAAGGCAGCTCGCGACAGGGGAATGACGCGACGGTCGTCACGACGGCGAAGACGCCCGTGGTGAGCAGCAGGCCGGCATGGTCCGAGAAATAGTAGAGCAGGATGATGAAGGCGTACATCAGGAAGACCGTGTAGTAGCCAGCCGCCAGCAAGGGATAGATCTGCATCACCAGGCTGCCCATGCCGAAGAGGGGCGCCAGCAGCACAAAGAACAGGTAGGCCACCACCGAGATGATGAACTGGATGCGCGCGATGCCCATGGTCTCGCTCGTGATGGAGCGGAACATGCGGCTCTTCGCCTTCTCGATCTGGTGCAGGGAGCCACCGATGACCGCGTTGAAGTATTCGCGATAACGGTTGTGGAAGTGCATCTCGATGAGGCTGATGAAGATCGTGGAGGCCGAGAGGTTGGTGAACATGGCCAGGCAGGTGGCCATGTCATACGGCTCGCAGCACACGAACGACTTGACCACCACGATGCGCATGGCGCTCGTCCAAAAGACGAAATTGTGCGCGTAGAGGCCCAGCGTGTAGAGGAAGTTGCCCAGCACGAGCTGCCAGTAGTCGCGGAAGTAACGCAGCAGCGGCTTGTAGCTGCGCGAGCTCACGCGGAAGTAGCTGCGGATGAGCGCCGCCTCCAGCACGCCGGTGACCAAGAAGCCCACCGCCATGCCGCACAGCATGGAATACATCTTGTCCCAGTGCACGAGGAAGATGAGCACGGCCGCGAGCACGAAGCCCGCAAGCATACCCAGGAGGAAGAACAGCGAGATCTTGCCGTAGTCCTTGCAGATGGAGAGGAAGATCATGGAGTAGAAGACGAGCACCAGGCACACGAAGCCGAAATACCCCGTGAACACGTACCACGGCACCACCCCGCCCACGAGCCATTCGTGGATGCAGAAGGGCATGCCCATGAGGGCCGCCAGCGCGATGTTGACCGTGAGCCCCATGTGGTAGCAGGGCATGATGTCCTCGTAACGCTCCTCGAAGATGACGTCGGAGAGATAGCGCGAGATCACCGCGTTCCAAGGGGAGCAGGACAGCAGGCCAAAGATGAACGTATACAGGATGGTGCAGGCGAACAGCTCGCGGCTCGCGTACGACTCCGTGGAGGTGTCGAACACGAAGTTCATGAGCATGATGTTGCCGATGACCACGAACATGGGCATGATCGTGGCGTTGACGGAGTAGGCGTAGCCCACGAGGTTCATGCCGATGGTCTTCTTCTCGAAGATGCGGTTGAGCTTGATGCCAATGCCCGCCATGCGCTACCCCCTCCCCTTCTCGGTCTCTTGCGTCGCCGGCTCCTGGTCCTGCCGTTCTCCGTCCCTTCCCTCATCAGGCGTCTTGGGCCCTGCCGCAACCTGGCTGTCGCCCCCGCCGTCCTCCTCGGGCCACGGCAGGCCCAGCTCGTCGGAGAAGCCGCGGTAGATGCGCTGGTAGGTCTCCTTCATGTCGGAGAGCTTGTACTTGCGCATGAGGCGCTCGTAGCCCGCTTGCGCCATGCGCTCGCGCTTCTCGGGGTCGCGTGCGAGGTCCACCATGGCCGTGGCGATCTCGGCCGTGTTCATGATGTGGCAGAGGATGCCCGCCTCGCCGAAATCGTCGTCTTCGCCATAGAGCAGGCCGCGACAGTTGCCCACGTCGGTGCAGATGGCGGGCTTGCGTGCGGCATAGCTCTCCAGCACCGTGAGCGGCTGGCCCTCCGAGAGGCTCGTGAGGATGGTCATGTCCATCTTGCCAAGGTACTGGCGCACGTCGATGCGGCCCGTGAAGACCACGTCTTGCACCGCAAGGCTCTCCACGAGGTCCTGACACTCCTGGGTGTAGTCGGGGTCCTCGTCCATCGGGCCCATGATCCACAGCTTGAGCCGGGGTTCGCGACGCTTGGCGATGTAAAAGGCGTTGATGAGCGTCTTGACGTCCTTGATGGGCGTCACGCGCAGCACTGCGCCGACGTTGACGAACTCGTCATCCGGGTCCTTGCCCGGGATGTCGGCCAGGCGGTTCTGGTCGATCCCGTTGGGGGTGACCAGGGTCTTGTCCGCAGGGCAACCGCCCTCTATCTGCAGCTCGCGCGCGTGCTCGTACAGCGAGGTGACCATGTCGGCATACGAATAGCTCACGTCAGCCATCTTCTTGAACTGGTCGATCCAGATGACCTTGTAGGCGTTCTGCACCCACGTGGCCTTGATGAGCTCCTCCTCGCGCTCGCGGGTGTACAGGCCGTGCTCGGAGATGAGCAGCTTGCAGCCAAAGCTGGACTTGGCCATGGCACCCAGCACGCCCGCATAGCCCGTGGCCACGCAGTGGTAGAGGTCGGCCTCGGGCAGCTTGCACTTGAGCGTGTTGAAGAGCGGCAGCATGATGGAGCGCATCGTCCACAGGTAGTCCGAGAAGGGAATTCCCTGGTAGCGCAAGCGATAGACATCCGTGGCCGCATGCATGAAGTCCTCGCCCATGAGCAGGTCATTGAGCGAGATGTCGTCGTCGCGGAACATGCCGAAGAGATTGGTCCAGTCCACCGTCTCGTGCAGCAGCAGGCTCTTGAGTGTCTCGTACACGGACGCGCCTGTCGCCGTGTGACGACCGGACTTGCGCTTCTGGCCCAGCCCGCGATACCAGTCGTCGTCGAGCAGGTAGACCTCGTGGACCTCCGAGACGTTCTCCGGCAGCTGGTACTTGAAGCGCCCGCTCCACTCGCGGTTGGCGATGATGGCCAGGATCACGAACTCATGCTGCGGGAACGACTTGATGAGGCTGTCGATCCAACCCGACACGCCACCGACCACGTAGGGGTAGCAGCCCTCCGCCACAATACAGATCCTCATCGGCCCATCACCACCGTCGGCTGGATGTCGGACTCAACGTGCACCACCGCTTTTCCTCCGTTGAGCGTGAGCGCAAAGAATTCGTCATCGAGCTCCACAAACGTGCCGCCCTCCACGCTCACCACGTGCTCGTCGTGCAGGCGCAGGAAGAAGGGGACCTCGGCGCCGTTGCCGGCACACGAGTAGGTCACGCTGATGGCATTGCCCTCGCGCGAGGCCTCGTAGTCCACGCTCAGCGCCTCGCGCACGTAAGCCCCCGCCTCGCTGGCCGTGGCCTGGCGCAGCTTGTCATAGGGCTTCCAGTACGAGCTGTAGCTCGCGAGCATCTTGCGATAGCCGTTCTGCCACTCGTCCTCCTCGCTCGCGGGGTGCGTGAGGCCCCTGAGGTCGAAGGTGACGCACGAATAGCCAAAGCCGGTCTCGCAGGCGCGCAACGCGAGGTCATCGAGCGCTCCATAGTGCCAGCAATCGCTCACGGCGCCCAGGCGGATGACGGAGTCCGAGGCGTAGCCCACGACGGGCTTGCCCTCGTCCATGCCGGAAACCAGCGTGTGCAGACCCTGCAGCTCGTCGTCCGCCTTTTGAAGGGCGGTGAAGTCTCCCTCCGTGCGAATCCCCGCCACGACGAAGTCGTAGTTGGGCACCGACGTGCGCAGGAAGCGCAGGTCACGCTCGACCTTGGCCGGGGATGCCGACTCGTCCGCGGCGTCACATGCGAGGCCGACTTCGCCCCCCAGCTCGCCGACGGAACGCATGTAGAAGCGCAGGGTCTCGTCGCTGGGCGGGTCGGGATTGCCTTCCGTGAGCTCGGGGACCATGAGGAAGGTGGGCAGCGCGTGCCTCTGGTGGGCCAGCGCAGCGATCGAGCTCCATACGATGTCGCGCTGCACGGAGACGGAGTCGCGCTGGTACCTGCGCTCCATCTCGGCGTCGTTCTCGCGCGCCAGCACGGGATAGTCGAAGAGGGCCAGCACCTGAGCGTTGGCGACGGGCCACAGCTCACAGTCCGAGGACTCGCCCACAAAGGCCGTGAGCAGGCCAAAGCCGCCCACCCGCGAGAGCACGTCGCCATAGGCCACGAAGAGCGGCGCCGCGCCTTCGGAGTAGCGCCACATGAGCGGCGGGATGCGGTCATCGTGGGCGAAGGTGTCTGGGTAGACGTCGGTGTCCACCTCGGCGCGCAGGTAGATCTTCGAACCGCCCAAGAGGTTGTACCAGGGGGTTTCCTTCTGCACCTCGTCCAGCAGGTGCTCGTCCACCACCGGTCCGTCGCCGAAGAAGAGCCGCTCAAAGAATCCGCGCTCCTCCCGCACGCCGTCCCTGTACACCTTGGAGCCGCCCAGCAGCAGCCCCTCGAAGAGGTGCAGGCCCTTGACCTCCACGCTCTCCTGTCGTATCTCGGCGATGCCCAGCAGCTCTCGGAGCCCCTCGTTGGCCGCGACGACCTTATCGTCCGGCAGGTCGCAGAGCACCACCGTCACCTTGGCCTGCTGGACCTTGCGGATGAGGTCGATGTCCCGGTCCCATTGGGCTGCGGCGGGATCGATCACGACGAGCTGCCAGCCCTTGGAGCCGTCCTTCTCGTAGCGCGCGCACCACGAAGAGAGGCTCGGGGCCGTCTCGTACGCCCATTTGCCATACGTGGCGAATTCCTGCACGGCGGGCAGATAGGCGCTCTTGGCATCGCCCACGAAGGCGACGTGCCTGCGTGCGGCGTCGAAGGAGGGATCTCCCTTGCCCGACGACGCGTCGTAGGACTGCGAGCCCGTAATCTGCCCGATCAGACCCGTTGCGTTCACCGCGTCGTTGCTCGTGTACGCCAGGCTCTTGCCCTTCACGATGGCCGAGAGCTGGAACAGCACGCTCAGCACTATGATGAGCACCACGATGGCGATCAGGTGACGACGTTCCTTCATCGGGCCGCACCCCCACCCTGCGACACGGAGCCGCTCTCCAGCGCGCCGCCCTGGCTTCCTTGTTCGGCACCAGAGCTTGTTTTGCCCTCGGTCCGCTCAGCAAGGCCGGCGTTCGTCGCGTCGATGAACGCCTGCGTGTGGTATTCACCGTCGGGGCCGAGCACCAATTCGCCAGGATCGGTGCCCGAAAGCTCCTTGAGCATGAGACGCGGCGTGCGGTCGTTGTAACCGTACTCGATGTATAGGTCGGTGAAATCGGCCTCTGGCTGGTGGAGATACCAGCAGATCATTTCGTCATCCTCGTAGAAGACCCGCATGTCGTTGGGGAAGCGCTTGTGAAACTCCTGCGCCCAGTAGTACATGCGACTCATCTCGATGTAGCGGTTGACGCCTCGGTACGAGAAGATCGTCGGCAGGCCAGGGAGAATCCTGTCTGCCCACTCGCGCGAAATGGGCTCGCCGTCTGGTACGGCTCCCATGATGTTGTAAAGCCCAGGGATCTTCTCGATAAAGAAGAAGACGTTCTCCGTCGGGATGATCACGTTGCCCTCGGCAGGCAGGATCTCGTATGTGAAATTCTTGTTGGTGCCCGACCACACGAAGCGCTGCTCCATACCATTGAGCACCTCGTTGATTTCGGTGTGGAAGCCGTAGTCCTCGCCCATGCGCAGCTCCTCGTTTGCCGAGACAATGGTCCACGAGAAATCAGGAAACTCCCGCAAGATGCGCTCCAAGCACAGAATGTTGCCGTCGGGCTCGAAGCGTTCCGACCAAGCAGCTGGCTGGATGCCCAGCAGAGCAAACAATAGGACGGAAAGTGCGCCTGCCAACACCAGGGACGCAGCATCGCGCGAAAGAGGATGCCGCATCCATACGGTGACAAGGCTCACGGCGGCATCGCAGACCATCGTCAGCATCACCGGCCAAAAGAAGACCACGTAGCACACCGCTCGTTCGAGCGGCATGAGGCTAGGCAGCGAAAGAGACCACGGTGCCGTCATGATCATGAGAAAGAACATACCCGCAGAGAGCGTGGCGACCTGTGCACCATAATCCTGCTGGCGCACGATCCAGAGCAGCACCGCAAGAACAATGCCCACTGCACAGCCCACCAAGAACAGCGGACCAAAATAGAACGCATATGGAGAGTACTTGTACACTGAGTCACCAACTGCCCAGCGCACGCCTTCGACCGCACGCCTTGCAACATCGATCAGTCGTTCCACGAGAGAGCGTTGGGGCGTTGCCGCAGCCCCATTGTCGGAAGACGCACTCGCGCCGTCCTGCGAAGTGCTTGCGACCGAGCCTTGCGCCGAAGAAGAAACCTGAGTCACCGGAGAATCCTGTGATGCAGAAGCGTTCTGCGAACTAGAAGCACCATCGCCGTTCTCTTCCGTGCCAGAGTCCTGCTTCTCGTCCGCTTTGCCCGCAGCGTCTCCATCAGTTTGCTCCGAATCAGCAGACTCTTCCTGCGTCTCCTGGGGAGCGAGGATGGACAAGCCCCAGCCGATGGATCCCTGCAGGGGTATCCCCATGGCCAACGCTACTGCCATGGGCAACACAGCCATAACAACTCCCGAGAATCCGCCCACGAGCACGCGCCACAGACATGAGGGCCGGAAGATGCGCAAGGCATAGAACAGGCCACCAGCCAGAATAAACATCGCAAACGCAAAGAAGTTGTAGAAGTGAATCGAAATGGTGAGAGAGAGCCCGAAAGCGAAACCCAAAAGCCAGCGCGTAGACAAGGCTTCGCGGAAGGGCTGCAGGGGAAGACCGGCCGCCTTGTGCGCCTTGCGCTCGGCCTCAAAGCTTTGGAAGAACATAAAGATCGTCCACAAGGTCGGCAACAGAAAGATCATGCCGTGCTCCTGCGGAATTCCTGCGATGAAGCGCCAGTACGGGGTGCCCGAGACATCTCCCGTACCGGTGTCCACCGCAAAGAGTGCCAGGCCCAAAAAAGGCACGAAGCGCGTCTTGCACACGGCGCGCAGAAACGCGATGAGCGTGAGCATGAAGTAGAAGGTCTGGACGAAGCCCATCACGCGCAGAAAATCAAACACGGGAATGCGCGTCATCTCGTGCAGGAAGTACACGACGCAGTGATAGCCTAGCGGATACACGCCGCCGATGAAGGGCTGGTTGTCGATGAGCCCGTTGATCCAGTAGTTGTGCACCGGCAGGTCGGATGCCACATAGCCATAGTGCTCAAGGGTGTAGCCACCAAAGACGCGCACGACGTTGGCCATCAGCAGCACGAGCAGGATGACGCTCGGGAGCTCCTTGAGCATGCCCGCGATCTGCGTGCGCAGCCAGCGCACGGGGTGGATGCGGCGCAGCGCCCACACCTGGCGCCAGGTGAGCGTGCGGTGTGCCAGCTTCTCGGCGCAGGCCAAAAGGTCGCGCCCGAGCTTGATGAGGCTCGTGCCATAGAAGTGCCATCTCAGCCACAAGAGCAGCGCGAGGTAGGCCCCCGCCAAGGTCACGGGATGCGAGATGTGCAGCAGCTCCAGCGCGAGCACGATGTTGATCACGCTGAAGTTGCCGAAGATGATGTACACCATGAAGCGCTCGCACAGGCGGAACTGGTCCAGACGCCGGCGCA
>CACXFF010000406.1 GCA_902766805.1 uncultured Coriobacteriaceae bacterium
CCACGAGCGGCCGCGCCCTTCATCAGTCCTCATGTTGAGTTCGTGCGCACACGATACCCCCTTGAATATAAATCCCTGCTCGCTAGTATGAATTAGGGAAATCTCAGGCGCCTCGGCACGCCCGCGCACGACGCGGCCACGCGCCAGCCGCCGAGCCAACAGTAGGGAGAACAGATGGCAGACGCACTGCTTAGCATCCAAGGCCTCGCCGCCGGGACCGAAGACAAGCCCATCCTGCACGGCGTGAGCCTCACGCTCGGCGCGGGCGAGACGCACGTCCTCATGGGCCCCAACGGCGCCGGCAAGTCCACGCTTGGCCACGTGATCATGGGCGACCCGCAGTACCAGGTGAGCGCGGGAAGCATCCGCTTCAAGGGCCAGGACATCACCGAGCTTTCCGCCGACAAGCGTTCGTTGGCAGGCATCTACCTGTCCTACCAGGCGCCCGTCGAGGTGCCCGGCGTGCCGCTGTTCAGCTTCCTGCGCACCATCGCCGACAAGCGTCCCGAGCTCAAGATGCCCGGCCGCAAGTTCCGCGCCCGCGTGGCCGAGCTGGCCGCCCAGCTCGACATGGACACCGCCTACCTCAACCGCGAGCTCAACGTCGGCTTCTCCGGCGGCGAGAAGAAGAAGGTCGAGATGCTGCAGCTGCTCCTGCTGCAGCCGTCGCTCGCCATCCTCGACGAGACCGACTCCGGCCTGGACGTGGACGCCCTGTCCACCGTCTCGCGCGCCATGGAGGCCTACCGCGCCGAGTGCGACGGCACCCTTTTGGTGATCACGCACAACACCCGCATCCTGGAGCGCCTGAACGTCGACCGCACCCACGTCATGGTCAAGGGCCGCATCGTGGAGGAAGGCGACGCCAGCCTCATCTCGCGCATCGACGAGCAGGGCTTCGAGCGCTACGAGCGAGAGGCGTAAAGACAGCATGGCTGATACCACAACAACCCCCACCAGCGAGGACATCCGCAAGGGCCGCTCCACCAGCGCCCAGTTCGTCGCCGACATCGATCGGCGCATGTACGACTTCGTCAAGTCGGAAGAGGGCTATGAGCGCTATGCCGACGGCCTCACGCCCGAGATCGTGCGCGCCCTCTCCGAGAAGAAGGACGAGCCCGAGTGGATGCTCGAGCTGCGTCTGCGTTCGCTGGACCTCTACCAGAAGATGGCCATGCCCGCCAACTGGGGCCCCGCCATCGACGGCCTGGACATGGACCACATCTCCACCTACGTCTCGCCCAAGACCAAGCAGGCCTCGAGCTGGGACGACGTGCCCGAGGAGATCAAGGACACCTTCGACCGACTGGGCATCCCCAAAGCCGAGCACGAGTACCTCGCCGGCGTGGGCGCCCAGTACGACTCGGAGCTCGTCTACCACAACATGCAGGAGTCGGCCGCCAAGCTCGGCATCGTGTACTCCGGCATCGAGGAGGCGCTGCACACCGAGTTCGAGCCGATGATCCGCGAGCACTTCATGAAGCTCGTGCCGCCCACCGACCACAAGTTCGCCGCGCTGCACGGCGCGGTGTGGAGCGGCGGCTCGTTCGTCTACGTGCCGGCCGGCGTGAAGGTGGACTACCCGCTGCAGAGCTACTTCCGGCTCAACGCCGCGGGCGCGGGCCAGTTCGAGCACACGCTCATCATCGTGGAGCCGGGCGCGGACCTGCACTTCATCGAGGGCTGCTCCGCGCCGAAGTACAACGTGGCCAACCTGCACGCGGGCTGCGTGGAGCTTTTCGTCGGCGAAGGCGCGCGCCTGCGCTACTCGACCATCGAGAACTGGTCGAAGAACATGTACAACCTCAACACCAAGCGCGCCCGCGTGGAGGCCGACGGCAAGATCGAGTGGGTCTCGGGGTCCTTTGGCAGCCACGTGAGCTACCTCTACCCCACCTCCATCCTGCGCGGCGAGCGCAGCGTCTGCGAGTACACCGGCATCACCTTCGCCGGCGCCACGCAGGACCTCGACACCGGCTGCAAGGTGATTCTGGCCGCGCCGGACACGCGCGCCACCGTGAGCACCAAGAGCATCTCCAAGGGCGGCGGCGTGAGCACCTTCCGCAGTTCCATCGTGGTCACGGCCAAAGCCGAGCGCGCCGTGGCGAGCGTGGACTGCGCGAGCCTCATGCTGGACGACATCTCGCGCTCCGACACCATCCCCGCGATGGACGTGCGCTGCGGCAGCGCCCAGGTCGGCCACGAGGCCACGATCGGGCGCATCTCCGACGAGACGATCATGTACCTCATGAGCCGCGGCTGCTCCGAGGGCGAGGCCCGCACGATGGTCGTCAACGGATTCGCCAACCCCGTCTCGAAGGAGCTCCCGCTCGAGTACGCCATCGAGATGAACAACCTCATCAAGCTCGAGATGGAAGGGGCGATCGGATAATGGCAAACGCAACTTCCACCACGCTCTCCCACGTCAACACCCCCGCGGCCCAGACGTGGAACTACCTCAGGATCAACGACATCGCCCTCACGGTCCCCGACTTCCACGTCAAGGGCACCTACTTCAACACGCTCCCCCACCTCTTCGACGCGGTCGAGACGGGCTGCGGCTCGGAGGTCGTGCGCTGGGCTGACATGCACTCGCAGGACACGACCTACATCGAGGTCAAGTCAGAGGTCGAGCGCGAGGAGCCCATCGTCGTCACCGTGGGCGCGGGCCTCTCCGCCAACACCGGCATCCTCGTGCGCGAGGGTGCCACCTGCACCATCGTCCTGTGCGCCACGCCCGACGCGGCAGAGTCGGCCGACGAGGCCGCCGAGACCGGCGCGCCCACATCGGCCACGCTTCTTCGCGTCGTCTGCGAGCGCGACGCGCACGTCAACCTCGTCGAGGTCGTCGCGGCTGGCGAGAAGACCCAGCACATCGAGTGCGTCGGCCTCGAGCTGGGCGAGAGGGCCTCTGCCGACGTGCGCCAGTACCTCCTCGGAGGGAAGACCTGCGCAGCGGGCATCTGCATCAACCTCGCAGGCCACAACTCCTCAGTCGAGCTCGGCCTGCGCTACCTCGCAAACGAGGGCCAGCTCGTCGATGTCAACCACCTCGTGCGCCAGCGCGGGCGCAACACCCGCAGCAACCTCATCGCCTCAGGCGTCCTCGGCGAAGGCGCGAGCAAGACCCTGCGCGAGACGATCGACCTCAGCCACGGCGCCAAAGGCGCCAAGGGTGACGAGGCCGAGACGGTCGTCGTCACCGGCGAGCACGTCACCAACAAGACGCTTCCGACGATCCTGTGCGACGAGGACGACGTCCAGGGCAACCACGGCGCCACCATCGGCTCAATCTCGCCCGCGCAGCTCGGCTACCTCGCCGACCGCGGCTTCACCGAGCAGCAGGTGAACGACCTGTTCGTGCGCGCGGTGTTCTCTGATGCCCTCATCCACACCCCCGACGCCGGCACGCGCGCGCACATCCTCGCCCGCGCCGCCGAGGTCCTGGGGCAGGAGTCGGCTGATGACCTCGTCACCATTCTCGGCCTCGAGGAGGACTAGACATGTCGACGCCCGAGCAGCTCGCACGCATCGCGATAAGCCCCTACAAGGCCGACTTCCCGCTGCTTGCCGCCAACCCGGAGCTTGCGTTTCTCGACAGCGCGGCCACGGCACAGCGCCCGGCCGCCGTGCTCGACGCCATGCGCGAGTTCTACGAGACGATGAACGCCAACCCGCTGCGCGGCCTCTACCGCCTCTCCGTGGAGGCCACGGCCGCCATCACGCGGGCCCGCAAACACATCGCCGCCTACATCGGCGCCAACCGCGGCGACGAGATCGTCTTCTGCCGCAACGCCTCCGAGGCGCTCAACCTCGTCGCGAGCTCGCTCTCGCGCATGGTTGGCCTCTCCGAGGGCGACGAGGTGGTCATCTCCATCATGGAGCACCACTCCAACCTCATCCCCTGGCAGCAGCTGTGCGCGCAGGCGGGCGCCAAGCTC
>CACXFF010000407.1 GCA_902766805.1 uncultured Coriobacteriaceae bacterium
CGCTTGACGCCTGCGATTGGGAGCTGCGTGCCCTGGCGGAGCAGGGCCCGGACGCCGAGCGCTAGGGTTCGCGCCGTCAGATGAGCGATGCCGCGCGGGGCCAGCGCCCCAGCCGTGTCCGACCCGCGCGCGGGACAGACCCTTTGGAACAACGAGAGAACGAGAGAGACAGGAGCATCCCATGAGCAAACAGTACCTCTGCTTGGATATCGGCGGCACCAACACGCGCATTGGCGTGGTGAGCGACGGGCTCGGGGTGACCGCCTCGGCCATCGAGAGCACGCCGGCGCTCGCGCGCGACGGCATCGGCGCGGGCCTGCAAGGGCTCGTTGCCTCCTGGGCAGCGCGTGTGGGCGCGATCGACGGGGTGGCCGTGGGCGTGCCTGCCACGGTGGACGCCGCCTGTCGCACGGTGCTGCAAGCCCCCAACGTGACGGGGCTCTCGGGCTTGGCCCTGGCGGACCTACTGGATGAGGTCGTGGACGCGGCGGTGCTAGTGGAGAAGGACGTTAACCTGCTCGTGCTCTCCGACATCCACGACCTGGGGATCGACCCACAGACGTCGGTGGCGGGCGTGTACTTTGGCACGGGCGTCGGCAACGCGCTTGTGCTCGGCGGACGCGTGTGGCACGGTGCGCACGGCGTGGCGGGAGAGCTGGGCCACGTGCCGCAACTCGGCCGCAGCGAGCGCTGTGGCTGCGGCAACGTGGGCTGCCTAGAGTGCTTTGGTGGCGGGCATCACCTAGCGTCCGTCATGGGGCAGCGCTATCCCGAGACACCCATCGGCCAGGCCTTCGTGCGACACGCAGATGCGCCGGAGCTCCAAGAGCTGCTCGACGCCATGGCCATCGCCGTGGCTACCGAGGCCAACATCCTGGACCCCCAGGAGGTCATCGTGGGCGGCGGCCTGCCGCTCATGGAGGGCTTCGACCGTGAGGGTTTCGTCGAGCGCGTCCGCGGCTTTTTGCGCAAGCCCTATCCTGCCCAGACGCTCTCCCTGCACTACTCGCGCCAAGGCCAGCTGAGCGGCCTGATAGGCGGCGCCCTGCGCTTGGCGCGCGGCTAGCCTCGGGCGGACGACGGCGCGCCGCTGGGGATGTCGTCGCCAGGTGCCGTGTGCAGATGTTCCAGGCGCGTCATCTTGCGGTAGGCGCGCGGGCTGATACCGCTGGCCTGCGAGAAGCGATAGGAAAACGCGCTCTCAGAGGCAAAGCCCACCTGTTCGGCGATCCGTCCGATGGGCAAGTCGGTCTCGGTCAGCAGGCGCTTGGCGGCGGTGATGCGCGTGCGCACCAGGTAGTCGTGCGGCGAGCTGCCCAACGAGCGGCGGAACAGGCGCGTGAGGTGGCTGGCGCTCACGTGGGCCGCACGGGCAAGGTCCTCGACCGCCAGATGTTCGCCGTAGTGTCGCTCGACGAACATGCAGGCCAGGCGCACGGGGTCCTCCTCCGCGCGCCGGTCTGTCAGCGACGCCACCGCAAGCTCCGCGAGCAGGGCGTGCACGGCCAGGGCGACGCGCTCGTTGTTCTCCACGCTCTCGTGCTCCAGCCGCCCAAAGATTTCCTCGAAGTGCGGCTCCATCCGCGAGCGGTGCACGTAGGCGGGGGAGAGCGCGGGCAAGCCCAGGCGCGTGGCGCAGGCGCGCACGCCCGCTCCGTCCACGTGACACCAGAAGTGGTGCCAGTGGCTGGCATCCGGGGCGGTGCCGTAGCTCTGGGGCGTGCGGCAGTCCATGAGCAGCGCCTGACCGTGCCTCACGCTCACCGTGCGGCCGCCCTGTCGCACGAAGCCCGTGCCGCCGAAGGTGTAGAAGAGCAGGTAGCTGTCCTTGCCGTCGCGCTCGGTGAGAAAGCTGCCCTCACCGTAGAGCATGCCTGCCTCACTGCACAGGTAGGGCTGTGCGAGCTGCTCGGCGCTGGGCGTGGTGGCCAGCCAAAAGCTGCGCGCGTCGATGTCACCGACGATCCTGTACATGTGGGCGAGCCTTCCGGTCGGGGCCGACGCACCCACTATACCTTGAGACACGATGCCGACGACCCAATCTCCAACGAAAGGAGCCTCCATGGCACTCATCCAGATGAACTGCTTCTCGTGCGCGCTTGCGCGCACCGTGCCCGTACACGTCATCCTGCCCAGCGACAAGGTGGACTCCCACACGCATCGCTACGTGCGGCGCGACCGTCCCTTCAAGACTCTCTACCTGCTCCACGGCATGTTCGGCAACTATAGCGACTGGGTGGTGAACACGCGGGTCCAGCTCTGGGCGGAGGAGCGCGATCTGGCCGTGGTCATGCCGAGCGGCGACAACATGTACTACGTGGACAGCCTGTTGCCCTTCAACGACTACGGCTCGTTCGTGGGCGAGGAGCTGCCGGCGCTCATGCGCGCGACCTTCCCGCTGTCTGACCGACGCGAGGACACGTTCGTCGCGGGCCTGTCGATGGGCGGCTTCGGCGCTTTGCGCAACGGCTGGAAGTACGCCGACACGTTTGGCTGCATTGCCGCGCTCTCCAGCGCAATCACGGTGCTCGACCCTTCCGTGCCTCCCATCGCGGGTGACAAGGCGGTCTTTGGCGACCTGGCGACCGCGGCCGAGACGGACAAGAACCACCAGGTGGCCTACGCGCAGCTCCGAGCGCGTGTCGCGACGGGGCAGGCTCAGATGCCCGCGCTGTACCTGGCCTGCGGGACGGACGACCCCTTCATCGCGAGCACCCGCGCCCTGCGCGACCAGCTCGCGGCCGACGGCGTGGACCTCACGTATGACGAGATGCCCGGGGGTCACGACTGGGACTTCTGGGACGCGCAGATCAAGAAGGTCATCGACTGGCTGCCGCTCGACGAAGGCAAGCAGGGCTTCGGCAGCGGGGCGATCGGCTAGCTGGCGCGTTGGCCGTGCTGTGGCTGGCGGCGGCGCATGCGGCGCGGTCGGGCGCCTGTCGACTTGCTATGATGGCCTCACGGTTGCAACGCCTTGCGAAGTGGGGCCCTCATGGCAATAGATCGCCGTCGCATAGAAGTCATCGTGCGTGACTTGCGTCACGTCGCCACCGACACGCAGGACATAGAGGTCAAGGAAGCGGTCCAGAAGCTGCCCGCCTCCATGGCCGAGACCGTCTCGGCCTTTTGCAACGGCCCAGGCGGCACCATCTTGCTCGGCTTGTCCGAGAAGAACGGCTTCACCGCAGCCCCAGGCTTTCGGGCCAAGCCCTCGGCAGACGCCTTGGCCACCATCTGCTCCGACAAGCTCACCCCGCCCATCCGCCCCGAGATAGACGTCGTGGACTTCGAGGGCACCCAGCTCGTGCTCGCGCACGTGCATGAGCTGCCGCCCCTGGAGAAGCCCTGCTACATCACCGAACGGGGCGTGTACCAAGGCTCTTACGTGCGCGTGGCCGACGGTGACCGGCGCCTCACCGCCTACGAGGTGGACCGCCTGCTCGAGGAGCGCTCCCAACCCACGCATGACCTGGACGTCGTGTCTAGCGCCACGCGCGGCGATCTGGATCGCGGGCTGGTGTCCGCGGTGCTTGCGCGCCAACGCGAGCTGCACCCGAGCATCTTTGGCACGCGCGGCGATGACGAGGCCCTCGCGATGCTGCACGTGATCGCGCGGGCCGAGGACGGTGCTTGGCGCCCCACGCTGGCGGGGTTGCTAGCGCTGGGCGTCTACCCGCAGCAGTTCTTCCCGCGCCTCACCGTCTCGTTCACTGCCCATCCGCACCGCGACCCCGAGACCGGCCTCATCAGCTATGCCTGTGCCCAGACGATGGCGGGCTCCATCCCGATGGTGCTCGCAGACACGCTGGCCGCCGTACGCAACAACTGCGACGGCTTGGATGGATTGCCGCTGGCTGCCGTGCGCGAGGCCATCGCCAACGCGCTCGTGCATCGCGACTACGCGCCGATCGCACGAGGGACGGCCGTGCAGGTGAGCCTCTCGCACGGGCGCTTGGAGGTCGTGAGCCCTGGCGGACTGTACGGCACGGTCACCTCCGACACCCTCTCCACCCCAGGCTACTCGTCGGCACGCAACCAGTACCTGCTCTCCCTCTTGGAGACGGTGCCGTTCTCGGACGGCTACCTCGTGGAGAACCGCAAGGCGGGCTACCGGCTCATCTGTGCCGAGCTCGCGCGCGCAGGCCTGCCAGCTCCGCGTGCCGAGGACCACATCTCCAGCTTCGTGCTCACCCTTCCGCTTCCGACCTGAGCCTTCCTGCGGCGGCTCGCGCCCGTCCGGCCGCGCGACCCTTTCGGCATATCCTGGGTGCATGACGGCATCCGTCTGGCGCGGCTTGCCGGCCGGGTACGGTCTGTGCCCGTATCCATGAGGCGTGGGGAGGGCTGCGGCACAGGTGTTTGTCGCCAGCGCTCCGCTTAGATTTTTTCACCATTTCTCTAATATCTCTAGAACATAAGTTCGTATCTTGTGCTATACTGTACTCGCTTGGTGGGAGTGGTTGATGAGATGCGAGGAGCAGTCCAGGCCCCTGCCCACATACGCAGCAACCTGCGGCTATAAGGTGTCCGAGGTGACTCCGTGCGACTAGGTTCCGCACACCTGAGGACTTTCATTCCGTGGCGGGCGTTCTCGAGCAAGACAACCTGTTTGTGGTCGTTTTGTCCCTTGGAGGAGCCATGCCTGCCGCCGCTCGTTCGCCACCAGCCTCTCTGTTTGCGGAGTACCACACTGATTCGTTCCGTTCAGAGGAGGAGTTTGAGTATGGTGGACAACACTGTCTTCGATTCGGTCTTCAAGACCATGGCTCACAAGATGCCACAGCTCATGGTTCCGTTTATCAACGAGGCTTTTGACCGCAGCTACCCACAGGACACGCCCGTCGTGAGCTTCAACGACGAGCACGAGACCCTGCGTGGCACCGTCATAGACGACACGGTCTTCCGTCTGGGGGACAAGATTTACCACATTGAATGCCAGAGCACGCCAGACCACAGCATGGTGATCCGGATGATCGAATACGACTTCGCCATTGCTCTGGAGTCAGCGTTGGATGCGGGCGAGCCCTACGAGCTCGAATTCCCAGCGTCTTGCGTGCTGTTTTTGCGGCATAGCTCACACACGCCCGACGAGCTTGTCTGCAAGGTGCGATTCCCCGACGGTGCTGTTCACGACTATCGCACCAAAGTCATCAAGGCCCAACAGTACGGCAATGACGAGCTCTTTGAGAAGCGCCTACTGTTGCTTACTCCGTTCTATCTCATGCGTTACGAGCGAGAGCTCTCGCGCCTTGCGCGTGGAGAAGCGGAGCTTGGCATACTGATGGAGGATTGCGTGGAGTTGCGGTCCAATCTGGAGGAGCTTACGCTTCAGTCGGGCGACACGCTGCTCTACGAGCAGTTGATCGAGCTTATAATCAGGGTCGTAGACCATCTGTTCGCTGCGGATGACGCATTGCGCAAGAGAGTGAGGAAGGCCATGGGTGGTGAGGTTCTGGAGCTCATGCACGAGCGGGCCAAACGCTTGGAGCGCGAGGCCGAGGCACGCGGCATCGAGCAAGGCATCGAACGCGGCATCGAGCAAGGCATCGAGCAAGGCATCGAGCAAGGCATCGAGCAGGGCATC
>CACXFF010000408.1 GCA_902766805.1 uncultured Coriobacteriaceae bacterium
CCCGCTGAGCTGCACAAAGAGCAGACGGTCTTCACCTCGCTCTCGGCCAAAAGCGGCGGCGAGAACCAAGAGCTCGTGGCGTTCATCTTGGGCGCGGCGTTGCTGTACTGCCTGGGGGACGGTCTCTCGCGCCCGTCGTTCTCCCCGGTTTTTCTGGACGAAGCGTTCATCAAAGCCGACGACCGGCATACGCGCCGTGCCATTCGAGCGCTCACGGGGCTAGGGTTCCAGGTGATCATCGCGGTGCCCACCAGCAAGGTGCAGGAGATCGAGCCCGTGGCCGACCAGTTCGTGTGCGTGACCAAGGACCGCGCGCGTGAACACTCCGCCGTGGTCCCGATGCGGCGTGTTACCGTAGAGCCAAAGGCTCCACGGTAACAAGGGAGTCGTTGTTACCCCAGAGCCTTCGGCTCTACGGTAACAACTCGGGCTCTAGGGGGATGTGCGGTGTACAAGGAACGCGATGTCGTGCGCGAGGCCATCCGGCGGCACTTCGCCAAGTGCGCGTGCGAGACGGTCGCGCGCGAGGCGCTCGGCCTGGCCGACGATGCGTGGCCGTACGCTGTGTCGTTGGGCAAAGTGAGCACCAGCGAGCTCACGCGCGAGGCCGTGCAGGTCAGCGCCTATGCGGCTGAGCTGCAAGCGTGGTGCGGTCGGCAGGGCTTGGGCCTGCGTTACACGGCGCGTCGCTTCGGGGCGGTCCAAGAGCTTCCGACGCACGTCGTGGTGCCGACCATCGATGGCGCGGCGGGCTTGTGCGGGGCGGAAGGGCCGCGCGAGCTGCGGCGGCTGCGTGCGCGGGCGGTCCTGCTGCGGGACCAAGGCGGGATTGCGCCTGAGCTGCGTACGGACGCTTCCGTGATGACGCGTGTCCTGCGCGCAACGGAAGCTTGGGAGGACATCGATTACGAGCTGCTCCTCCAGGCAGCGGGGTGGTTCGCGTGCCATGACGCGATTGGCCTGACGCCGCGCCAGGTGCCGCTCGAGGGCTTCCATGCCAAGTGGCTCGACAGCCAGAAGAGGCGCGAGCTGCTGTGCCTGTTGGCGGCCAAAGACGAACTTGGCCTGGTGGACCGCCCTGCCGAGCTGTCGTATGCCTACCTCGACCCCGCCTGGCTGGCGGCGGGAGGGCGTCGTTACGACTCGTTGGTCGCAGGCGACGCGCATGCGCCCACGTACGAGCCGAGCTTCGTGCTCGTAGTGGAGAACAAGGACACGTACCTGTGGTTCCCGCAGGCAGAGGGCGGCATCTGCGTCTTTGGGTCGGGGATGGCCGGTCCCGCGCTTCTGGCGGGCGTGGACTGGGTGCGCTCCGCGCGCAAGCTGTACTACTGGGGTGACATGGACGCCGACGGCTACGTGATACTCGATGCCTATCGCGCGCAGGGACTGCCCGTGACGAGCGTGCTGATGGACGCCGCTGCCTACGAGCGCTACGAACGCTATGGCACGCGCGAGGCCAGCGGTCGCAGGGCGTTGACCACGCGCAAGCTGCGGGAGCTCCCGCACCTGACGGCCGACGAGCGCGCCGTGTACGAGCGCCTATGCGACCCCTCGTGGGAAGGGATGCTGCGCGTGGAGCAAGAGCGCATCCCGCTGTCCGCCGCCCTCGAAGCCCTGCACTCCTTGTTACTGTAGAGCCTTTGGCTTCCCGGTAACAAAAGTGGCAGGTATGGCGGGGCGCGATCTTGGGTATCATGCGTCCTACGTTTGAGGTGGGGAAAGGGGACACAAAAGAATAGAGGCAATCATGTCACAAACACGCCAGACTTCAGAAACCGGGCTGTACCACGTGGTGTTGAAGGGCAATGCCGACCAAGTGATCTTCGAGAGCGACTCCGATCGGCTGAGGTTTCTCGAGATGCTCTACGAGGCGAAGCAGACGCACGCGCTTGGCGTTTTGGCATGGTGCCTCATGGACAACCACGTTCACCTCATCATCGACGATCCCAACATGCATCTGGTCGCGTGCATGAATCTACTGGAGCAACGCTTTGCCATTCGATTCAATGGACGCTGCAGCAGGACGGGCGTCGTCTTCCGCCGACCATTCTGGAGCGAGCCCATCCTTTCGGACGAGCACCTGTTGGCCGCACTGGCGTACGTGCACAACAACCCCCAGGCAGCTGGAATCTGCCGTGCATCCGACTATCGTTGGAGCAGTTATAGCGCTTATGCCAACAATAATGACGAGCGCGGGGTAACCGACACGGCCATGATCCTGGAGATGCTGTACGGGCAAGAGGGGTTCGTCAGGTTCAGCGAGAGCATGCCCCCACGCGCGACGCCGTTCATGGGGTCTCGGCTCACAAAGCATCTCACCGATCAAGAGGCACTGCGCATCTGCGATGAGGCGCTCGGGGAAGGAGCCGTTTCCACGATCAAACAGCTC
>CACXFF010000409.1 GCA_902766805.1 uncultured Coriobacteriaceae bacterium
CGTGCTCGCGTCGGCCACCGTGCCATCAGCCCGCACGGTCAAGACGTTGCGGATCCATTGGCCCAAAAGGATGCCGCCGACCGAACAAGCGCAGACGACGAGCACGAACGCCGCCTTGACCAGCGTCTGGTGGCCCGTGCTCTGCCCGACTTCCTCCGTGTTGGCGTCATGGAAACCAGGACCGCCGTATTGGCGATCGATTCCCCACAGCAGCAGGATGATGCTCGCGTACAGGCCCACCTCGAACCCGCAGTACAGGCTCCTGACGGGCTCATCGAAACACGACGTGGTCCACAGGCCGTACTCGCAGCAGACGTAGAGCAGCGCGGCGAGCGCCACGTAGGGTTTGCGGACGCCCTGCTTGCGGTGTGCGAGGTACCAGCCCACGTCCTGCAGGCACGAACACGCGACGACCGTGGTCACGCTCACCTGGAACACGCTGTTGAGTTCTCCCCCATAGGGAAGGTAGAGCAGGAGCTGCGCGATGTTGAGCGGGATGGGGACGAGCATGAGGGGGTTGAAGTAGCGGCGCTGCTCCGGGGTTTTGACGTGCAGGACCAACACCAAAAGGAAGATGTAGGACAGGTTCCAGCCCAAGTACGCAAGCAGGCTCGACGTCTCCGGCGAGCCGCCCATGATGATCGCGTATGCCGCCCAGAAGTACGAGCTCAGCCAGGTGGACAGCATGGCAAACGTCGCGTAGAGCCAAGCCCGTCTCTTGTCGCCGGTGCTGCCAATGTAGCGGAACAGGCACACGAGCAGCGCGATGAGGGTGGTCAGCAGCGATACGATGTTGAGCGCGTACTCGACGATCATCATTCCTCCCGCATGCGGTACTCCGGGTCCTCGTCCATCATCTGAATCATGATGTCGGCAAAGACGGGGTCGAACTGCGTGCCCCGCCCCTCTTCCAGCTCGCGGCGCACGGCCTCACGCGGCAGCACGTCGCGGTAGCTACGGTTGCTCGTCATGGCGTCGTAGGCGTCCGCCACCGCGATGATGCGCGCCTCCTCCACGATTTGCTCGCCCGCGAGGCCGTCGGGGTAGCCCGTGCCGTCGTAACGCTCGTGGTGCCAACGCGCGCCGTAGGCCAGCTTGGGCATCTCGCGGATCTTTTCCAAGATGCGCGCGCCCATGACGGGATGCTCTTTGATCTTGGCGAACTCCTCGTCGGTGAGCTTGCCCGGCTTGTTGATCACCGAGTTGGGCACGCCTATCTTGCCCACGTCGTGCAGCAGGCCGATCATGTAGATTTCTTCCTGCCGGTCGAAGCTGTAGCCGTAGCGCCGCGCAATCTCACGCGCGTAGACGGCCACGCGGCCCGAGTGGCCGTTGGTATAGGTGTCTTTGGCGTCGATGGCCTCAGCGAGCGTCTGTACGACGTGCAGGGAGAGGATCTGCATCTCCTGCGTCTTGCGCTCCACCTCGGCCGCGAGGTCGCGCTGCAGGCGGTCGAGCTCGATGGTGTGGCGCACGCGCAGCACGAGCGCCTCGGCGACGAATGGCTTGCGGATAAAGTCGGTCGCGCCCTGCTGCAGGCCGCGCGTCTCGGCCTCGCGGCTATCGTCGCCCGTGAGGAAGATGACGGGTATCACGGGCTCGGCACCCTTGTGCGCCCGAATCGCCTCGAGCGTCTCGAAGCCGTCCATGCCGGGCATCCTGATGTCGAGGAGGATGAGGTCCGGCCTGTTGTCCGCCAGGAAGTCGATGAGGGCGCGGCCCGAACGCAGGGCCGTGACGCGCATGCCATGCTTGCTCAAGATGCGGCCCGCGGCTTTGAGGTTGGTCACGTCATCGTCGACGACAGCAATCCAGTCCATGCAAGTCCCCTCACTCCGGGTGCGCCGCACGCGGGCAGTCTATCGATTACATACTAACCCAGTCCGGCGCTTTCCCCGACACATTGGGCGTTGCGCGTTGGGCGTTGGGTGCTGGTGAGGCGGGTCGGGCGGGGTACGCAAACGCACTTATGGCCGTTTGGGTGCGGCCAACTGGGTACGCAAACGTGCTTCCGTGCGTTTGGGTGCTGCCAACCGGGTACCCAAACGTCACTTTGGCCGTTTGAGGA
>CACXFF010000410.1 GCA_902766805.1 uncultured Coriobacteriaceae bacterium
GCGACCTATGTGAACGAGCAGCGCAAGCAGGTGCCCAATCACGGCGAGGTCGCGCAGTACTTCTTCCGAGACGCTCATCCGGCCCTCGTCTCGCGCGATCTGTGGGAGCAGGCCCAGGTCGGCTTGGCTAGCGCGCGGCAGACGTTGCCGCCGCTCGAGGACGTCCCGCCCCTCACAGACGAGCACTACCCCTACCGTCACCAAGTCTTTTGCGGCCTGTGCGGTCACCGCTTGGCCCGGACGCTGCGGGCGGGGCGCATTCGTTGGGAGTGCAACGGCAAGGAGCGCTTCTCGCGCGACTTCTGCCCGGGCGTGAGCGTGGACGATGCCGAGCTGCGGGAGCGTTGGCCTTGGCAGGGGGCGGTCTACGTGCTGCCTGCGCAGGACGAGGACGAGCGTGCCGGGTTGGCTGTGGCGGGCGCGGGGGCCAGCGTCGGGTTGGCCACGGCGGACGTGGGGGCCGCGGCGGACACCGCTACCGCGCTGTGCTTCGTGCCGGAGGCGCAGTGGAAGGCATCCAGGCACAAGAAGGCCCACCGCAACGCCGTCCCTGCGCTCACGCAGGACAACTACCCCTACCTCGGCAGGATCTTCTGCAAGTACTGCGGGACGCGCCTGCGCCGCGTCGTGACCGACGCGAGCAAGGTGCTGTGGGTCTGCGAGCGCGCGAATCGCCAGGGCGTCTCGGCCTGCAAGGGCGTGCGCGTGCCGGACGAGCTGCTGGCGCCCCTGCGCGCCCCCGACGGCCCGCTTGCCACCGAAGGACCTCTCTACCTCGGAAAGGAATGGATCGATGGACAGCAACGTTACGGTTATTCCCGCCATCCCGACCCCGCGCCCGACCGACGCCACGGGCGCTCCTAAGCTGCGCGTGGCAGCGTACTGTCGTGTCTCCACCGACCACGAGGAGCAGCTCGGCTCGTTCGCCAACCAGGTGGAGTACTACGCGGAGCTCATCTGCTCCCATCCAGGCTACGAGCTTGCGGGCATCTTCTCCGACGAGGGCATCTCCGGCACGGGGACCAAGCACCGTCCGGGCTTCCAACGGCTCATTCAGGCTTGCGAGGAGGGCAAGGTGGACCTCGTCCTGACCAAATCCATCAGCCGTTTCGCGCGCAACACGCAGGACTGCCTGCGCTATGCCCGCCGCCTGCAGCAGCTCGGCATCGGTATCCGCTTCGAGAAGGAGGGCATCTACACCTTGGACGCGTCGGGCGAGCTGCTCTTCACCATCCTGTCCAGCTTGGCCCAAGAGGAGTCGCGCAACATCTCGGAGAACACCGCGTGGGGCATCCGCTCACTGTTCGCCCGGGGAGTCCCGCACATGAACGCCTCCTGCCTGTTGGGCTACGACCGAGGCGTCGACGGTCGGCTCGTGGTCAATCGCGCACAGGCCAAGGTGGTGCGGCGCGTGTTCCGTGACTTCCTGGAGGGGTGGAGCGCCTCGGAGATCGCGAGACGACTCAACGCCGCGGGCGTCCCGGGCGTGCGCGGCGAGGCGCGCTGGTATCCCGTGAGCATCACTCGCATCCTGCGCAACGAGAAATACAAGGGTGACCTGCTCATGCAGAAGACCTATACGGAGAGCTTCCTGACCAAAAAGCAGCGTCGCAACAACGGCGAGCTCGCACAGTACCTGGTGGAGGACGCCCACGAGCCCATCGTGAGTCGTGAGGAGTGGGAGGCCGCGCAGCTCGAGCTCGCGCGCCAGGAGGCCTTCCGTGAGCGTCATCGCGTGACGCAGCTGGGCAGCCGCACGGCCGAGCCTTTGCATGCGCGTGTCTTTTGCGCGTGCTGCGGCGCCCGATACCTGCGTCTCACGGGGCCGCGGGCACGCGTGCAGTGGTGGCGTTGCGTTGGCGCAAGCCGTGCGGCGCGGGATACGGCCGAGGAGGGGCTGGGTGGCCAGGCAGCTGTCGATGCCAGCGTGCCTGCGGCCGACGAGCCTGCCTGCACAGCTCCGCGCGTTGCGGAAGACGCGTTGCATGCCGCCCTGGCCGCGGCGTGGAACCAGGTGGTGGGGGAGCGTGCCGCGCTAGAGCCGGGCTGGCGGGAGGTCGAGCGCACGGGCGACGTGCTCCAGCGGCTGCGGGCGCGTCAGATGCGTGAGCTGGCGTCTCATGGCGCGGCGGACCCGCTGCGCCCGGCGTTGGTCCGCATGGTGCTCGAGGAGCTCATCGTCCATGATCCCTGCAGCTACGAGGTCCATTTCCTCGATGGCACGGTGCGCAGGGTGCAGACCGCTCGGTATTACGCGTGAGCGCGGAGCTCGTTCGGGCACATGACGTTCCGCGCGGAGCCGCTCCTGGCTGCATGGCGAAGGCTCGTGCGGCCGGCGCGAAGACGGCGGCTCCTTGTTGTCGGCCCCGGGGCGCTCGCGCCATGCGGTCGGCCGGCCGTGAGGCGGGAGCGTCGTCCCGCCGTGCCAGGCACGGCTTTTGGACCGCATGCGCCCCAGCGCATGGCGTATGCTGTAACGATGTTCGACCACCAGAGGAGGCGCTGTGAACTATCCCGCATCTATGCTTTCGTCGTTGGGGCTGCTGCCCCTTGTTGTCGCGTGCGCGGCGATCCTGGGCCTCTTCATGGGGAGCTTCCTGAACTGTTGGGCCTGGCGCATCGTCCACGGCGAGTCCATCATGCACGGCCGCTCTCACTGCACGAGCTGCGGTCATGCGCTGGGCCCGCTCGACTTGGTGCCGGTGCTGTCTTGGGTGTTCACGCGCGGGCGCTGTCGCTACTGCGGTGAGCGCATCCCCGCGCGCTACCCGATCACCGAGCTCGTGTGCGGCGTGGTCTATGCGAGCATCGTGTGCGTCTACGGCCTCACCTGGGAGACGCTGGAGCTGCTGGGTTTCGCGAGCTGCCTCTTTGTCCTCACGCTCACCGACCTCGACAGCTTTATCATCCCGAACGGCTGCATCCTCGCGGCCATCGGCTTCCGCCTGGCCTACATCGGCGTGACCTGGGCCACGGGTGGCGATGGCCTGGGCCTTCTGAGGGACTCCGTGATTGGCGGCTTGGCGGTGGGCGTGCCGCTGCTCGTGCTCGTGCTCGTGATGGACCGCGTCTTGGGCAAGGCGTCGATGGGCGGGGGAGACCTCAAGCTGTTGGCGGTGGCGGGCATGTACTTCGGCTTTGTCCAGTGCCTGTTGCTGCTGGTGGTCGCGTGCGTCCTGGGCATCGTGGTGGCCTTTGTGCAGATGGCGCGGGCCGGCAAGCAACGCCCGGTCGACGCCGACGCAGGCGCCAATGCTGAGGCGGATCCCGCTGTCTCCGCCTCGGCCGAAGCCGCGACCTCGACCTCGACCGAAGCCGCGACCAGCGCGCCGCCGAGCTCCCTGTCGGTCACCATTCCTTGGTGCCCTTCCATCGCCGTGGCTTGTTGGTTCACGATGTTGGCAGGTGGTCCCATCGTCTCGTGGTACCTCAGCCTGTTCTGATGGCCGTCCCCGACGAGCGCCCGCCGCGGCCATGTTTCGGCGCCGGTTGCCACTTGCGGAAGGCGCCTGATGCTTCAGCGCCTCTCCGCGGCATTGGCGTCGACGCGCGCACTATCATGGGGCTAGCCGAAATA
>CACXFF010000411.1 GCA_902766805.1 uncultured Coriobacteriaceae bacterium
CCCGCGTGATCGTCACCACCGACATGGAGGTCGACGACATGAACTCCGTCATCCACCTCGCGCTCTACCTCAACCTGTTGGACGTGGACGCGTTCGTGTACACGAGCTCGCAGTACCACTTCCTCGGCGACGGCACGCACACGCTCGCGCAGGCCAATCCGCACTGGCGGACCAAAGGCGTGCGCAGCTACGAGGGCGAAAAGATCTCCGGCCCAGACCCCGAGGCCGGACAGCTCACGAGCTACCGCCCCTTCCCCATGGGTTGGATCGAGAACCTGTGGTCCCACGAATACGCCGAGGCGCTCCCCTACCTGCAGGCCAACGCCGCCGCGGCCGGCGAACCAGCCTTTCCCGAGGTAGACGAGCTGCTGGCCCGCACCTACATGGGCAACGTGGCCTTCGAGGGCGACGTGCGCGAGGAGACGGACGGTTCGCGGGTCATCGCCGACGCGATCCTGGACGATGACCCGCGCACGCTGTGGCTGCTGTCGTGGGGCGGCATGAACACCATCGTCCGCGCGCTCATGAGCATCGCCGAACGCTACCAGGGCACCCCCGATTGGCCGACGGTCCAGGCGCGCGTCTACGACAAGGTCCGCGTGATGGGCGTGATGGACGGCGTCGGGCAGGACAACTCTTGGCTCGACCACGGCGTCGCGCTCTTCCCCGAGCTGCAGCTGCTGCGCGTGCCGTTCACGTACGGCGGCTACGTGGACGCCAAATGCGCCCAACCCGACAGCATCAACCTGTTCCGCGCGCCGTGGCCCGAACAGCACGTCACGCGCGGCAACGGAACCCTCATGGCCCGCTACATGCTCTACGGCGACGGCAAGCACTACGAGGGCGAGCCGGAGAAATACCAGTTCGGCGAGCACGCGACGCTGGATTGGGGCATCCCGGGCATGGAGCCTCTGGTGTTCGAGCCGGGCGACTTCATGGCCGAGGGTGACTCGATGACCTACATCCCGCTGCTGCCCTTCGGCCTGCGCGGAGCTGCCGAGGAAGGCTTCCCCACGGTGCTGGGAGAGCTCTTTGCCGACGGCACACCGGCACCCGCAGGCGCCCCGAGCTTCACGAGCATGGCCGAGCTCTTCAAGCCCAAAGACAGCAACCCCAACCCGTTCCTGCGCTGCTACCAGGAGGACTTCGCCGCCCGCGCGCAGTGGTGCGCCCACGAGCCGGACGAGTGCAGCCACGCGCCGCTGGTGAGCGCCGTAACCCCCGACGCTGTGGCCTCGGCAGGCGAGCAGGTGGAGCTCGCGGCGCAGGTGAGCGACCCGGACGGGACGGGCTACCTGGGCTTCTGGCGCCGCTACGAGCCGGACGGTTCGTTCAGCTGGCAGGCCGAAGGCCGCACGGCGAGCTTCCCCGTGCCGACCGACGCACAGGCGGGCACGCGCTACGTGCTCACGTTCACCGCCCGCGGCCTGGGCGAGCGCCCCAGCACCCGCTACGCCCAAGTCGCTGTCACCGTCGCCTAATCCCCACCGGTGGCGAACTTGTGCCTGGCACAACTTCGCCATCCCCAACCCATACTTGAAGGTGGCGAAGTTGTACCAGGTACAAGTTCGCCACCAAGCAGAAAGGAATGCACATGGCAAGCTATCAGACCTACACCACCGTCGGCGACATGGGCCCGTGGGTGAGCAAGCTCGTCCTCGACCTGCCGAGCGCGGTCCGCGCCGAGGACGTCACGCCCACCGGCTTCTCGGTCTACGTGGAGCGCATGGACCTCGAACGCGGGCAGGTCGCCCTGGCCGCCGAGCACCACGGCATGCCGCTCAGGCCTTCGCGCGGCTACGTGCCCGTGCGCGCCGCCTACCCCTGCAGCGCCGCCGGCAAGCCCCAGCCCGCCAGCGACCACGTGGCGCTCGAGCTGCCCGAAATCCGCCTCACCAAGCGCATCGACGGCGACGTGATGCGCGGCTACATCCGCGGCTTGGAGTATCGCGTCACCCAGACGGCCGCGCTGCCGGCCACCGACCCCGACGACGCCCCCACCGTGGGCCTGGTGTGGGACGACTGCGCCGGCGACCTGTGCCCGCAGCTCGACGGTTGGCACCTTGACGGCCACGGCACGTACGCCGGCACC